>JBLIMI010000050.1:0-11431 GCA_047638655.1 Minisyncoccia bacterium
GCGAGGGACACCCGCGATTTTCTCTAAGGGCATTTGCCAGCTCGACTGGTAGGCCGTGGGCAAGAGTCCAAGTCCCGTGGCCATCAGAAACAGCACTTCAGGATCCGGAGCGCCCCGGCCATGGAGTTCTTTCGAGGCCGTAAAGACGCATTCGTCCAGGGTGGAAAGGCTCATATCTTGAGATTACTCCGGTAGGGTCAGGCTGGTGCCATCCGAGGTGAGTCGCACGACCCATGTCTGTGGGTAGTCCGTATACAGTTGTTCGAGTTCGGCCACACTGGTGGTCCAGGCCCCGTCGCTAGCGTGGGTCAAGGCTTGGCCCAGAAGCTCGCTAGCGGCACGCTCTTGCATCAAGTTGGCGCGGGACTCGGCGCTTGTGCACCACTCTAGGGCGAGATCAAAAGCGGCGGGTAACTCGGCTGCTTCCTTGCTCGTGAACACGGCCTGCCCGTTGATGGTCAACATCTCGCTGGCCTTGACCAAGGTCTCGCTGACGGCAGCCAGATACATGAAGGCGGCAATGTGCTGCGCTTCTTTACTGGTGTAGTCACGCCGCAATCGCTTTGAAAATAGCATGTGCAGCTCGCTTGTGTGGGCACCGAATTCAGCCCAAGGAACGGACTGCTGTTCACCACCCATCTCGAACACTAAACCGCTGGAGTTGACTTTGGCCACGTCGCGGTTACCGCGACGGTCCTCCGACGGATTGGGAACGGCCTTGCGACGCCAGTCGCCAAAATCATTCCAGAGGACCGGGAGCGCATGGGAAGCGGACTCGATGGCGCTGGACAACTCTCCGGCCCAGGCATTCGCAGCTTCTGTCTTCAGGCCTTCCTGAAGGCCTTGGGCCTGGGCCAACGCGGCGGAAAATTGCAATTGCGAGAGGCTGGCTACAAATCCAGATCCCGGACCGATGCTCGTGCCAATCAGCCGCTTGTCCTCTATCCGGCGCAGAAGATGAAACTCGGATTTTAAGTTTTCTAGACCATCGAGTCGTCCGCGCAGGGCGTCGGCGAGACTTTCCACTTCACCGACGCGCGAGGGTCTCTTGCCTTCATCGAAGGCGGGCAAGTCCGTTCGACCGAGCAGGTCCGTCATCTGCACTTTCAGATTCTCGAAATCGCCCGCGGTCTCCAGTGCCGTGAGTTCCGTCATGGCCACAGCGAATTGTTCCAATGCCTTGGCGATCACCTCGGACTCGAGAGCGGCATAACGAGTTGTGTATACGGCGTCATCCGCGAAGGCTTCCAACCCTTCCACGGCCTTCATGGCGCGCAGGGCGTTGCCGGGGCGTAGGGCGGGATTCGTGAGTTCGGCCTTCAGGGTCAAGGTGGTGAAGATTCCCTCCAAGGCGGAGTTGTGCGCCGTTTCGACTTTGACGCTCTGTGTTAACAGCGCGTCGATCTTCTCGGCTTCTTCGATGGCCCAGGTGGCCTGGGTCGTACCAAAGAAGTCGCGGGCCAATTCGCGCAGGGCCTCGCGTTGTTCTTCCGGCGCTAGGTCCCTTTGCTTCAGGCGTAGAAAGGCGAGCTCTGCGTCGCGCTCGAATAGTTGTTCCTTGACGTCGTTGTCCGACTTTGGCTCGGTGACGTCGTCGATGGTAGGCAGATCCTCCGCGGGGTCGTCGTCCAGCACGCCAACGGGCTCATTGGACTGGACGCTGTTGTTTGCAGGAGGCTTTGGTTGTGGCTTCTCGCCGCCAAGGCCAAAGTAAGCCGCGGTTGCGAGCACCGCGAACAGCGCCAGCGCGCCCACGAGTTTCGGGGTGCTGGCACTGGTGCCTGCGCTAGCCGCCGAGCCGTTCACGCCCGCGCCACCCGCTTGCAGTCGCTCCAGTTCCCGCAACAGCCCGGTAGCGGAAGGGAAGCGATCTGCAGGATCAAGGGCCATCAGTCGCTCCACCACGGCCACGAAGCCAGCAGGCACCTCGCTGGAGTATTGGTGGATGGGCGTGTGCTCCCCGCGCAACTTGTTGCGCAAGATCTCGCGCGTGTTGCGGCCGGCGTAGGGCGTGTGACCTGTGAGCAGGCGATAGGCCGTGGAACCCAGGGAGTACAGGTCGCTGCGGCAGTCCGCTTTTTCACCGCGCACCTGCTCCGGGGAAATGAAGTGCGGTGTACCGAAGATTTTGCGATCGCCCTCGATGGCATCTTCCGCACTGATGCTGGTGGCGAGCCCGAGGTCCGCGATTTTCGTGGCGCCGGCGTGATTCTGCATCAAGTTGGCGGGCTTGATGTCGCGGTGCACAATGCCTCGGGACTCCGCGTAGACGAGTCCACTGGAGGCGTCCTTGAGCGCCTCGAGCACGATCGTCCAGGGCAGGGGACCCTCCTTGGTGACGCGCTCCTCCAAACAGCCCCGGTCCATGTATTCCATGGTCAGGTAGTGCACGCCGTCTTGCTCACCTACGTCGTGCACCGTCACCACGTTGGGGTGATTGAGCGCTGCCGCAGAGCGTGCTTCGGCCTGGAAGCTGGCCACGAAAGCCTGGTCTTCCTCGTGCTTCTTCGAGAGGACCTTGAGGGCCACCTCTCTGTCCAGACTGATCTGTACGGCCAGGTAGACATCGCCCATCGCACCTTTCCCGAGGGGACGTTGCAATTGATAGCCGTCGAGTTTGGGCATCGCGCTCTTGGGCAGACTGCCTGCACTCTTCTTGGGCGTAGCCGCTTGCTTGGGCGCTGCCTTGGAGGGGGCGCTGCTGCTTGCAATCATCCTCAGGCGAACCGAACCCAACAGAATTTCATCCCCTAATTCGAGACGTGTCTGAGAGACTTTCGTGCCATTGACGAGGGTGCCATACTCGGAACCGAGGTCCTTGATCCCGAAGCTGCCGTCCTTGGTTCGGCCGATGGCACAATGCACTTCGGCAACGCCTTGCCCGGACAACACAAGTCCCGATTTTTCCGGAGAGCTGCCGATGGCGAGCATGCCCGAGCGCGGAAGCTCTGCCGGCGCCATCTCGTCGCCGATGATCTCGAGCATCCAGCGTTTGTCCTTGGTGCTCAACGTTGGGCTCCTTGGGTTCGCTCGTCGTGGTCAGGAGCGAGGTCTTGGAAGAGGGCGCTGCCGATGCGAACGACGTGGCTGCCGGCCGCGATGGCGGCCGGAAAGTCGCCGCTCATTCCCATGGAAAGGCGCACCGTTCCCTGCTCAAAGCAGGAACCGAGCTCCTCGTCCCTTTCACATTGTTGGGCCAAGTGGGCCATGGACTGAAATTCTTGTTCGGGGCTGAGTGTGGCGTGGTCGGGGTGGGTGGCCATGGCCATCAATCCCTGCAGGTGAAGGTGGGGGGCCCGTCCCGCTGCGCGGATGGCGCTGGGCAAGTCTTCCATAGGGAAGCCGTGCTTCTCGGTGTCGGTGCTGAGCTTGACTTCCAAATAGATAGAAACCGTACGCGTCTCTTCTGCCGCGATGCGTTCCAGAACTTCGATCAAGGCCAGGGTGTCTACCGAGTGCAAGACGTCGCACTGCTGCAAAACCTTGCGCGCTTTGTTGCGTTGTATTTGCCCGATGTAGTGCCAAGTGACATCGAGCTCTCCTGCGGGGTCTTCGGTGGCGAAGTAGTCGAGCTTCTCGCGCAACTTGGGTAGCCGGTTTTCCCCCAGGTCTCTCTGCCCCAGGCGCGCCAAGCGCAAGGCCAAGGCCGGTTCAACACTCTTGGTCACCGCCAGCAATTGGACAGTGGAGGGATCCCTTCCGGAGCACTTGGCCTGGGCGGCAATGGCGTCCAGGGTTTGGTGAAGGTTGCTTTCCAGGGTGGCAGTCACGGGGGAGGTCAATGCGGGCGTCGGGCGGGTGGGGTGCGGCACGGGAAGCCTACCTCTTCCTCCCCCGGAAGTCACCGCTTGGGGGGAAGAGCCAGCACTGTCTTAGCGTGAGCCGTAGGGACCAGCCGCCTCGCAAATTCCAATGACCCGTGCCCCCGGCCGCTAGAGCCTCAAAAAGCCCGTCGAGGACCAGGCGCCGGAGGGGCAGACCTGTGCGCTCCAGCGTGACTTTGTATAGAGCTGGTTCGAGCAAAGGACGGGGCGTTTCGGACAGGCTCTGGCGCGGGCAGGCCTGGCCCATGCGACCCCGATGTTGGAGTTGAGCAAAGGGGAGTTCTGGCAGCTTCTCCTGCAGGATTTCTTCGTGCTCGGCGAGAGCCGCCAGGAACGCTTCGAGGTCGCCCAGCACCGCGGCGCCGCAGGTCTCTCGCAGGAGCGGCAGCAGTTGATGACGAACCCGGTTGCGCGTGAAGAGGGGCTGGCTGTTGGATGAATCTTCACACCATGCGAGTCCGCGGCGCTTGAGTGAGCTTCGGACCTGTTCGGCTGAGAGATCCAGCATGGGGCGCAAGAGGGCGAGCCCGTCACTGCCTTCAAAACGCAGGGGGAACGTTGAGCGCGGACGCATGCTCGCTAGCCCAGCCGCAGCCGATCCTCTCATCCAACGCATCAATAGCGTTTCGATCCGATCGTCGCGGTGATGGGCCATGACCACATGGGGAATGCCCTGGGCCAGAGCGGCTGCGCCCAGTGCCTGGTAGCGCAGTTCGCGCGCGCGGCGTTCCAGATCCGAGGCCTGCGGATCGAGTTGAGCGCGAACGATCTCCAAGGAAATGCCCAGTCGAGAGCACAACTCCCGGCAAAATTCGGCGTCGGAACGGGACTCCGCAGCGCGCAGTCCATGGTCCACGTGCAGGGCGCCGAGCGCTGGCCGATCGGAGGCATTTGCCAATGCATGGAGCAGGTAGACCGAATCAGCCCCTCCCGAGAGCGCCACGAGCACGGGTGCACCTGGATCGAGTTGCAGGTCTTCGGCGAAGTGCGTCCAATCCAGTCCGAGGTTGGCGTCCCGAGAGGGGCTGGCTTTGGCTGCGGCGGATCCCATGGGCACAGCCTACCAAGCTCCCGGGCCGAGGTGAGTCCAGCACGAAAGAAGGCCAATGCCATGGGGGCACGCATTGAACCCTTCGGCAAGCGAGGCTACTCTCACGGGCCACTCCACGGAGCAGGCAGTTGCAATTTGCGCTCTTGCCCCGGACGTGGCCCCCATGGGCGCGACTTCGCGCTCCCCCAAGAAAAGAATCTCCACCCAAAGCCCAACTCCAGGCATGCGCATTGCAATCAACGGCTTCGGTCGTATCGGCCGGAACGTCTTCCGCATTCTCCAGAACACTCCCGGCTGTCAGGTCGTTTCCATCAACGACCTGACCGACGCGGCAACTCTCGCTCACCTCTTGAAGTACGACTCCGTTCACGGACGGTTCGACGGGAAGGTCAAGGCGGGCAAGAATTCGATCACGGTCAATGGTCATAAAATCGTGATCACTGCTGAGCGCGATCCCTCGAACTTGAATCACGCCGAGAACAAAGTCGATTTTGTGGTCGAGGCCACGGGCATCTTCGCACGCCGTGACCAGTGCCAAATGCATATCGACGCTGGTGCCAAGAAAGTGATCTTGACCGTCCCGCCGAAGGACGAGATCGACGCCATGATCGTGATGGGCGTCAACCAGGAAAAGCTCAAGGCGACGGACAGCATCATCTCCAACGCTTCCTGCACCACCAATTGCTTGGCCCCCTTGGCCAAGGTGCTGGACTCGGTCTTTGGAATTCAGCACGGCCTGATGACGACCATCCACGGTTACACGAACGACCAGCGCATTCTCGACCTGCCGCACTCGGACTTGCGTCGTGCACGTGCTGCCGCAGTCAACATCATCCCGACCACCACCGGTGCCGCCCGTGCCGTGGGCAAGGTGTTGCCGAAGCTGGCTGGCAAGCTCGACGGCTGCGCGATGCGCGTGCCGATTCCGGACGGTTCCATGGTCGACCTGGTGGCCATCACCAAGAAGAAGGTCACCAAGGAATCTGTGATGGCAGCCTTCAAGGCCGCCGCCAAAACCGGAGATCTCAAGGGTGTGCTTGAGTACACCGAAGATCCCCTGGTCTCGAGCGACATCATTGGCAACCCCCATAGCTCCATCTTCGACGCCACGGCCACGATGGTCATGTCCGACAACATGGTCAAGATCATTAGTTGGTACGACAACGAGTGGGGCTACTCGAACCGCGTCGTGGATCTGATGCGCTTCTCCCACAAGTTGAAAGGCGGACAGGAGAAGACCGCGAAAAAGACCGCGAAAAAGGCCACAAAAAAGGCAACGAAGAAGAAGGTTGCCAAGAAGAAGGCCGCTAAGAAGTAAGGCCCACGGGCTGGCACTTTAGCAGCCAAGTCTTGAGGCAGGGCGCGGGATTCTTCTCGCGCCCTGTTGCTCCCCCTCCCGTTTTTCTCCAGAGCGCGAGCCCTGTCGCTCGCCTGCGACCCATGAACCTCGACGTTCCCGGACTCGACTCCCTCGATTTGCAAGGCAAGCGCGTGTTGATTCGTGTGGACTTCAACGTGCCCATGCAGCCGCTTCCGGAAGGGGGCTTTCGGATCACGGATGACACGCGCATTCGGCGTGCACTGCCCACCATTCAGCGCGTGCAAGCTGCCGGTGGCAAGCCGATCCTGCTCAGCCACCTAGGACGCCCCATGGGCGAAGTCGTGGAGGCACTGCGACTCGACCCCGTCGGGATGCGATTGGCGGAACTCAGTGGGTGTAATGTGCTCAAGGTCGATGAGAGCACGGGGCCCGTGCCCCGCGAGGCAATCGCCGGAGCGTCTGATCAGACGATTGTCTTGCTAGAAAACGTTCGCTTCCACAAGGGCGAGACCAAGGGCGAGGTCGAACTCGTGCAAGCTTTCGCGGCGCTTGGCGATTGTTTCATCAACGACGCCTTTGGTACGTCCCACCGGGACCACGCCTCGGTGGCGGGCCTGGCGCGCGTCTTGCCCGCGGCTGCGGGGGACTTGCTGTTGGCGGAAATTGCGGCCTTCCGGCGCGTGCTTGAAAATCCAGCGAGGCCCTTGGTGGCGATCTTGGGCGGCGCCAAGGTCAGCGACAAGTTGACCGTGATTGACCACTTGCTCGATCGCGTGGACACCATCCTCGTGGGTGGGGGGATGGCCTACACTTTCCTCAAGGCGCGCGGCGAGGGCATTGGCAACTCCCTCGTGCAAGATGATCAACTGGATCTGGTGCGTGCCGCCACAGCCAAGGCTCAGGACAAGAACGTCAAGCTGTTGCTCCCCACCGACCATGTGGTTGCCCAGGCCTTTGATGCCGCGGCGGCCACCCAGGTGCTGGGCTACATCCCCGACGATTGGATGGCCCTCGACATTGGACCCAAAACGAGCGCCGCGTACTGCGCTGAAATCGCCGGCGCCAAAACCGTGGTCTGGAATGGCCCAATGGGCGTCTTTGAATTGAAACCCTTCCGCGCCGGCACGGAATCCGTCGGACGCGCGGTGGCCGATTGCGCGGGCTACTGCGTGGTCGGAGGGGGAGATTCCGTGGCCGCTGTAGAGCAGTTTGGCCTGGCCGAGTCCATCGATCACATCTCCACGGGCGGCGGAGCCTCCCTGGAGCTGCTCGAAGGCCGGGAACTGCCGGGAATCGCCGTTCTCGGGAGCTGAATTCAAGCCTTGAGCTCGCTTCCGAGCGGATATAATCTGAACCACCTAGGGAGCTTCCCTCGACGACCATGACCGAACACCCCATTCGAATCGCTCCCTCTCTCTTGTCCTGCGATTTCGCGAACATCGCGTCTGAGCTGGGCCGCATCGAGCAGGCTGGAGCCGACTGGCATCATGTGGATGTGATGGACGGCCATTTTGTGCCCAATATCACCCTCGGTCCTCCGGTGGTCGCCAAGATCCAGCAGGCCGCGAACATTCCCCTGGATGTCCATCTGATGATTCAGGATCCCGTGCAGTACGCTGCTGCCTTCGCCAAGGCGGGAGCGCACGTTTTGACTTTCCACGCGGAAGTTTGCGCCGACGACGCGGCCGCTCGCGCTGTGATCCGTGCCTTTCGAGAGGAAGGCATCGAAAAGGTGGGGGTTGCGGTCAATCCAGCCACTCCCATCGAGCGTGTCGAGAACTTGCTAGGGGAAGTGGACCTGGTGCTCGTCATGAGCGTTGTGCCTGGCTTCGGCGGTCAAAGCTTCATGGAAGAAGTGCTGGCTAAGGTCAGCTGGTTGCGCGACCAGGGATACCCGGGTCATGTGGAAATGGACGGCGGATTGAATCACGAGTCTTTGCCCCGTTGCGCGGCCGCTGGCGCCGACGTTCTGGTGGCGGGTTCGGCGGTTTATGGTTCCTCCGACTGGCAATCGACCATCTCGGAATTCCGCTCCCTGGCCGAGGGAGTGCGTGTCTGATGGCAGACACCCGTGCGGAAGAGACCCTGGCGCGGGGTGCACCAGAGCATCCCATGCACACCACTTCGACCGGGGCCCAAAGCTCCGCCCCAACCGAGACCCCGAACAAGACCGATGGACAGCTTCAGAACAAAGGAGAGAGCGCGGTGAGTGCCGACGACAAGAACAAGCAAGGGGGCGAGCCAGGCTCAGGTGAAGGGAAGGGTTCCGAGCCCAAGGAAGGCAGTCGGCGCAGACTCTTCAAGAAGAAGGACATGCCCGGTGGCCTGTGGCTGAAGTGCGAGCGCTGCAACGACACGATTTTCCGCAAGGAACTCGAGGAGAAGAAGATGGTTTGCCCGGCTTGCGGCTTCCACTTCACCTTGGCGGGCAACCAGCGTGTGGAGATGTTGCTCGACCCTGGCACCTGGGACGAACGCTTCTCTGAATTGACGGGCATGGACCGTCTGGGTTTCACCGACAAGGTGCCCTATTCGGAGAAGATCGAGAGAACCACCAAACGCCTCGGTCAGAATGAAGCGTTGCTCTGTGGCTTTGGCGCCATCGATGGTCAGAAACTCGTCGTCGCCATTCTCGACTTCACGTACATGGGAGGCTCCATGGGCGAAGTGGTGGGCGAGAAGATCGCCCTGGCCGCCGAGCTGGCCATGACCAATCGCCTGCCCTTGGTGATCTTCACCTCCTCGGGCGGTGCGCGCATGCACGAGGGAATGCTGTCCTTGATGCAGATGGCCAAGACATGCGCCGCCTTGCACAAGCTCAACAAGCAAGGTGGGTTCTCGATTTGTGTGATGACCAATCCTACAACCGGAGGAGTGACCGCTTCCTTCGCCAGCGTTTGCGACATCACCCTGGCCGAGCCTGGCGCTTTGATTGGCTTCGCGGGTCCGCGGGTGATCGCCACGACGCTCAAGCAGGAGTTGCCGCCGGGCTTCCAACGGGCGGAGTTCCTGCTGGAGCGGGGTCAACTCGACGCCATCGTCCCCCGGGACAAGATGCGCGAGACCTTGGTTTCCTTGATCGGCTTTGGCCGCAAGGCCTGGGAGTAAAGGCTCCTACTCGCGCCGGAAGCTCATCACCCAAGAGTCGAACTGGTTGGCGCCGGGGAGACCCAGGTGCCGGTTGCTTTTGGCGGCCACTTGATTGCTCCACAAGAGCGGGTAGGTCAAGACGCCCCCGAGTTTGGACTCGTTGACGTGCATGGCTTCCGGGAAGGGGCGCGTGAGTTGGTAACCCGCACCTGCGGTCCACCGAAAGCCGTGTTGCTCTAGTTTGGCGCGCACCACTGATGCCGTCTGTGCGTTGAGTTCGCGGGCAGGCAAGAGCGCTTTTCCTGCCCGGCGCCGTTGCATTCCCCTGGACGTGCCTTGAATGTCTCCGATGACGAGCACGCCACCCGCTTTGATCGTGGGCACGAGCCCCTTGAGCCATACATCCGCATCCGGTGCGAAGCTGATCACTCCGGAGGAGATGACCCCATCGAAGGCCTCTTCGCCCGGCGCCGGAAAGGGGGGCTGTTCGCCGAAGCCCGTGCGCCCGCAGGGATTCGCTATGCCCTGTTCACGGGCGTTGCTCTCGGCAATCTTGACCATTTCCGGGCTGGGGTCAAAGAAGGCCAACTCGGAAGCTCCGAAGCGTTTCGCGGCTTCGATTCCGCACCAACCAGCACCGCAGCCAAAGTCGAGCAGGCGTGCGTCTCGCGCTAGATCGCTGAAGCAGGCCACGAATTTTCGCATCCAACGAAAGTGCGGATAGGAAGCGCTACTGGGGTCTCCGTTCCAGCCCGCGGCATTCTGGTCGAACTTTTCGATGGTGGCCGCGGGCCCCATGGCGTGCACGCGGCGGCGGAAGAACATCAGCGATCCCGTGCGTACGTGATGGATCTTGCGTTTCTTGGTGTCCAGGTTGACCGTGCCGCCGAGGGTGCGCCGCTGGATCGAGTCCCTGCCCACTTCGTAGACCACATTGGCGTGCAATAGCGGCCACAGCGCGTTGCGCCAGGCGGCCAGTTGTTCTTCAGGTCGGCGGCCTTCCAAGTACAGAAAAAAGGCGCCGTCGGGGGCCAGGCTGAGGTCGATCAGCGCGCGTAGCGCTTGCACTGTTTCTGCAATGGGGCCCTGACCGGGATCCACGAGCGCCACCAGTGCTTCGGCCTCGCCGGGATTTCCGGGGGCTTGCAAGCTGCGCAGGCTCTCCGGGTCGATCCCCAGGTCCTCGCATTGAGGCAGGAGCTCTCCGGGCTTGAGTTGAGAGCGCAGGGGGTGGGGGAGGTTGGAGTTGACGTCCATCTAGCGGGGGAATGGGGGGGACCCTGGGAAAGCGGCGAGCATATTACTGGTTCCCGCTGCTCGATGGCGGGCTGCTTGCACGCAAGGCGACGGAAACACCATAGGTTGTCTCATCCGAGGCGCAAAACACGGAGTGCATCAGGCATTGCCGCAAGCTGTGGCTGGGCATGAGCACCGCATCTCCGGGCCCAAGAAAGAATCCATGGCCAGCGTCGGCCAGGAAGGAGGTGAAGTCCGGGCCATGGTTGATCAGTTCGCCAAAGCGTCCGCAGCCGGGCTTGGCCAGTTCTTGTTCGAAAGCTCGGCGATCCCGAATACGAGCTAAGCTGCGCTCAAAGTCCGTGCGCTCGGGCCACAGATGTTTGCGCACCCATTCGGCGCCGCCGTTGTCCAGGAACTCACAATAGTCCTCGACGCGATCTGCCAAGTCGGAGAGTGAGAGCGCTAGCCAGGCGGTCTGTCCCGCAATTTGTGTGTACACCACACCCCGTTGGCCCCCGCAGTCTTCTTCACCAAAGGCGTCGTGGTGCATCAGTGCGCCGCCGCCGGGGGTATTCCAGTAGGCGATGTGTTGGGTGTACAGGGGCTCCTCTCCGATCAAGTCCGTGACCAAGCTGCAGAGCGTGGGCTCGAGGTCGATGCGGACGGCGCAGGGCAGCAGGGCTTCCGCCAAGCGAGTGACGGCCTGTTGGGAGGGCGTGTCTTGACTGACATCGTCCGCGACCTCTTCTCCAAAAGAGACTCGCAGCCTCAAGGACGCGTCGGGTTCGTGGTCGGACAGCCGCGCACTCTTGATCCAGAGCGGAGCTTGTTTCTCCCCGGCTCGCTCGAAGTAGCGTTTGCCGAGGGTGCGCGGATCCTCATCCGCCTGCTTGGGCTCCGCGGGGA
>JBLIMI010000051.1:0-11428 GCA_047638655.1 Minisyncoccia bacterium
GGCCCCGAATACGGCGTGTTCTACATCCGTGACGCGGGCGCAACCTGCGGGCGCATTTTCTCCATCACCAAGAAGTGCACCCCACACTTGCAAGGGGATGGCCAGCACACACTCGAGGAGTTGATCCTGCTGGATGCTCGCTGCGTCGCCATGGCTGACACTTACATGGAAATCCACTCTGCCCAACTGCAACAGGTACCGACCAAGGGTGAACAGTTCCCGTTGGTCGAATTGGGCACTCACTGCCTCGGCGCTCTCTTCCTCGACGGCAATCACCTGCGCACAGATGCCCTTGAGCAGACGATCGAGAAGCTCAGTCAAAGCTACGAGGGCTTTCACTTCGGCCGCTACGACCTGCGCGCCACTTCCGAAGAGTCGTTTCAAGCTGGCCGCGACTTCAAAGTGATCGAACTGAACGGCGTCACCTCGGAAGCGACCCATATCTACGATCCTCAAACGCCCCTGATCGAAGCTTGGCGCGTGCTGTGCGAGCAGTGGAGGCTGGCCTATGAAATCGCCGCCCACAATCGCGATCAGGGGGCCAGGCCGGACAGTGCCCGGGAAGTGTTGGGGCAATTCTTGGCCTACCAGGTCCAGAGCCGCTCTCATCGAAACCAATAGAAACCGCCTTATTGGAGCTCCCCTGGTAGTTTTTGGGCGAGAACGGTCACCTGCCCGCCCCCGTAGAATAGGCCCCTCGTGAGTTTTCGAGGAAAAGACCGTCAACGGGGAAAGCGCCCCGGCGTCGAAGGGAGCGATGGCAACCGACGTGAAGTGGACCCCCAATGCGCATCCCGCAGAGATCGGCGAGAGTTGCACGGCTCCCGGAACTTGATTCCGCGCCGCGCAGCGATGACCGATCCCATCACCGACGGTGAGGAAGAGGCCCAACGGATCATCCTCGCCCAAGCTGGAGATCAGGATGCCTTTGATGCACTGGTCCGATCTCACTTCGCTCGTGTCTACGCCCTCTTATTTCGAATGCACAGCAACCACGAAGACGCAGAAGACCTGGCCCAGGAGTGCTTCATCAAAGCGCAGAGGTCCATTCAATTCTTCCGGGCGGAGTCCAGCTTCTCCACCTGGCTGTACCGCATCGCTCTGCATCAATCCCGAGATCACTTTCGCAGTCGATCCCGCCGGCCGCGGCTCGCCCCCCTGCCCGAAGAGGGCATGCCGGCGAGTTCGACTAGCGGTCCCCTGACGGAATCATTAACGAGAGAGATGGGTACCGCCCTGCGCGATGCCATCGACCAACTCCCACACAAGTTGAGGGCCGCGCTGCTGTTGCGCACCCAGGAAGGGATGGAATACGAGCAGATGGCGAGCGTGCTCGAGTGCAATCCTCAAACGGCACGCGTGCATGTCATGAAAGCTCGTCGCCGCTTGACCGCCTGGCTCGAAGACTGGAAGCAAGGAGAGGGAACACGATGAATTGCCGTCACGCGCGCAGCGCCATCCTGCATCGCATCGATGGCAGCTTGAAACTCGAGGTGGGGTTTGCACTCGACCAACACCTTGACACTTGTGAGTCGTGCCAACTGCAATGGGAGCGTTCGCAAGAGCTCGAGGAAGCGCTTGTTCAGATGCAGGAGCCCGCTCTCGCCTCCCTGGATGTGGAAGCGGCGGTGACTCGCATTCGGCAGAACGCACAAGCACAGCCAAGCGTCAACCACTGGAGACGAAACAGGGAGCGCGTTGCCTGCGCCATCGCTGCCGGAACACTGTTCTCGCTCGCGACATTCTGGATTAAGGCGCCCCTTCAACTGGACCAGGAAGAAGTCGTTCTCGAACATTCACCGGCGACGGAGCAACTTCAAGTCGATGACCCCGCGCAGCCTGAACAGATCGAGCCCGCTGAACTCGAAGTCGCTTCCGTTCGGCCAGAGGATTCACTGGACGACAAGCTGCTGAAGCGAGCCCGGCAAGAGGTGAGAACTGCGCTCTTGCTCGAAGTCAGCGCACTCCAGGAGAGAACCGTTGACCTGGCCGCCTTCGCCAGCCGCTTCGATGAAAGTGCCAATGGGCTGCGCCGCTTGGGGTGGCCCGTACTGAGGCTCGTGGAACACGCGCTCGCCGACGAGGATGTGCAAGTGGCCAGCGCGGCGGCGCGCTACCTCGGACTGCGGGGCGATCGCAGCTCGCTCAGGCACATGGAGGATGCCCTCGAGCGTGTAGAACTCGCCGAACAGATCACGCTCGCTCTTGGGGATGCCGGGAAAGGTGGCCTGGCGGGATTGGCCGTGGCTCTGGCTCGACCAGAGCAACGCTCGCTCGCTAGCGAATTGATCGTTCGAATGAGATCCGAGCAAGCCAGCCACGTCCTCGCCAGCGCCTTTGCCACTGAACGCGCTGCGAGCTCGGGTACTGAAAGCGGGTCCGACCTGCTCGCAAGCCTCGTAGCCATGGGAGACGTTTCCCTGCCCGCACTCATGGATCTTGGCCAACGCGAGGTGATCAGCGTCCCGGATCTCTGCGAGTTACTCATGGAACTCCCCGGGGCGGGTTCCATGTTGGCCAACGCTCTCAACGCAGACCAACCCTCCGGCCGCAAGAGCCGCGAACGAGTTCAGATTCGGCTGCGCTGTGCCGCCATTGTAGTGCCAGACATGGCCGCGCAGTGGATGCTTGCCCATGTTCACGAACGAAGTTGGAGAGAGTTTGTCCTCGAACAGCTGCCCACCCTGAAGAGCACGGCTCTGATCGACGCGATTGTTCAACTCGATGGAGACTCTCGTCTCTCGACTCAAGAGTTGGATCGACTGGTGCGCGATTCCCTACGCTCGAATCCCCGCAGCTTCACTCAGGCCATTGCCTATCGGGTTCAAGGCTCCTCCCCCGAATGGCAGCGCTCGCTTGCTGAACGCCTCGTCGCTGCCGACACAGTTGCCGCGCTTGCCCCAGCCCTCGGATTGATCCACTCATTCCAATTGAAAGACAACCTACGCAGCGACCTGATCACCCTAGTGGGCGAGTACGGCAGCGTAGATAACCTCCTCCAGGTGCAAACGGTCTTCGAGAATTGCACCGAAGACAACCGCTCACTCGCCGCTGCCTGCCTCGTCACCATCGAGCGCCTTGGCGGACCGAGTGCCGTGAGCGAAGCACTGCAAGGTGCCGACTCGCGTTCCCTATCCAATCTTCTCCACCTGCTACGCCGGCGCCAAGCGTGGAAGAGGACGGCTCCTTCGATCTACAAATTGTCCCGAGAACTCAGGCCTTTCCTGAGGGCCCGTGACCTCAACACCAAGCAGACCTCCTCATGAAACTCGCACTCCTTCTCGGGCTCCTGGCCTTCACGCCCCTGGGCGAATACACCAGCCCCACGCTGCATCGCATCGGGACTTCCAACGCCGAGATGCTCGTCCGCCGCTACGATCTCATCGCGCACACCGGGGCTAGCAACGAGTACAACTCTGCGCGCAGCCTCTTCCCGGGCTCCCTGGCACAACTTGAGGTTGGCGATTCAGAGCGTCGGTACACATTCGATCCCAATGGGATGTATCACACGATCATCGACTTGCTCGGTGAAGAGCTTGAGTACGAAGGGCGCTTCCACTCACTCAGTGATCACGGCTCGATGCTCCTGCGTGGACCACAGGAATTGCACGACAGAGCCGCTGCCATCCTACGTGCGTTTGGGCAGGCGGCTCACTCGGCGTCGGAATTGCGCGTCGTGGTTCTGGACGTCGAGGAGGGTCAGGTAGATCTCCCGGTCGGACTCGTGGACCCGCTGGAGGCCATGAAGTGGTTGGACCTAGAGAGCAAGTCGGCACCCCAACACTATTCGGTTCCGCTCGCACTGCGCGGGTTCTCGCAAACACAAAGCTCATCCCTGCATCGTTTCCTAGGTGACTTTGATGTGGAGGTGGCCCAGAATTCTCTCGCCTACGACCCGCAATTGATCGAATTGCAGACAGGAACACGGATCTCCGTCGCCGGGTCTCCCATCCCGGGCGGAACCAGCCTGTCCCTCGTGTACTTGCACGGCAGTTCTGCTGCCGGAGTCGAGACCCAGCGGCTTGATGTGGTGGGTCGGACGCATACGGACGCCGGCTTCTCCCGCGCAACAGGGGCAGAGACTTTGCAATCCATGCGAATTGGACAACGCAGTGTAGCGCTCAACACCGCCATCCCCGACGGCAAGGCCCTGGTCCTGCTGAGTCGCTTCGAGGGCATGAGAGACGGAGGGACACAAGTCGTGATTTTGCAGGTCAGGGGAGAGTCTCAGCCTGCAGTTCGCACGACCCGTCTACCCGGAGGTGGAGCCCTGCACTTCATCCGCCGCAATTCCGTTGAGGCGGGACACCTCAACGTGAACGGTCGCGGCACCGCGCCGCTTGCACACGACTCGGGCTATCGTGTCAACTGCTCCCGCCATGAGCCCTGGTTGGAAGCCAGCTTCGATCAAGACGACACGGGTATCCTCGGTGAAGTGTTGGAAGACGCGCTCCCGGAAATGAAACATGAAAGGTCTGACGATTGGATTATCGCTTTCCGTGAAGGAGGCGAGCAGGATGGAGACACACAGCGCATTAAGGAGTTGGTGCACTCCGTTGCGTTAAGGATGGAAACTGTCCACGTGACCCTCGAACTCGAGAGAAACGACGGCACAGGAACAGGCAAGATGCTCGCTGAGTTGGCCATGCGTGTGGGGGTCGAGTCCGCCGTTGTGCTTGGGGACGAGTACACCACGGTCAATGACTACGACATCGAGATCGCCCATGGGTCCTCTCTCGCCGATCCATCCGTACAGCTCGCCCTTGACGGCCTCATGGTCATCGTCAAGCCCATGCGCTCCGTCGACGGAGAACTCTCATTGCAATTGCGGGGCGGGGCACGCTTGCTGCGTTCCGTCGATGAAATCTCTGCTCAGGACCAGAGCTTCGGCCGGCTTGAGTTGTCGAGTTTCGACAGCATAAGCCTGGACGAGACGGTGCACTTTTCCGGCTCTGGCAAGCAGGTCAGGGTGCTGGGCAATACTGCCCGCAACCTGGCAGACCACACAATGCGGCTGACCGTGTCCGTTCGTTAAGAGGATTACCGCGGGAAACGTTTTCCGACTGTCCCCCACAGACGCCCCCTGGACCCCAGTTCAGGGGGCGCCTTTCGTCTCCGGCCGTACCTGGCGGGCCGCCCCGCAGGGCGCGTGGTAGTCTTGAAGGCTCCGCACTCGCCATGACGCTCCTTCAATCACTCTTTGCTCTGATCCTGCTCGCGCCGTATGCGCCGGCCCAACTGCGGCCTGCCGTTCCGCCCCCGGGCAACCCACTGACGGTGTCCAAGGCACGACTCGGCAAGGCACTTTTCTGGGACGAGCAGCTTTCATCCACGGGCACCGTCTCGTGCGGCACTTGCCACATGCCTGAAGCAGGCGGTTCCGACCCGCGCGCAGCGGTCTCGATTCACCCGGGCGCGGATGGTTTCTTCGGCACCCCCGATGACATCCGCGGATCCCGCGGCGTTCCCCGTGCATCAGCGGACGGCAATTACATTCAACACGAGTTCTTCGGACTGCTCGAGCAAGTCACACCGCGTCGGGCGCCATCCGCCATTGCCGCGGGCTACTCGAAGCATCTCTTTTGGGATGGACGAGCCGGAGAGAGCTTGATCGATCCCGTGACGGGCAATGTTGTCTTGAGTGTTGGCGCAGCACTGGAAGCCCAGGCTTTGGGCCCCATCGTGAGCGCCGTGGAGATGGGCCACCTAGGACGCACTTGGGCCGAGGTGATCACCCGGCTGCAAGGCTCCCAACCCCTGGATCTTTCCGATGTGGTGCCTGCGACCCTCGCGCAATGGATCGGCACCCGTTCCTACTCCGAGTTGTTCCACGAAGCATTCGGTTCGAATGAAATCAGTGCCGTACGCATCGCCATGGCGATCGCCAGTTACGAACGAACGCTGACACCCAACCGCTCACCTTGGGACCTGGTTCTCGCCGGCGTTCCCATCGATCTGGTCCTGACTCCCGAAGAACGCGCCGGTGTCTTGGTCTTCTTGGATCCCGACCAGGCCAATTGCGGAGCGTGCCACAGCACTGGAACCGGGACCGTGCGCTTCACCGATGATCTCTTCCACAACATTGGCGCCACCCCAGTCCATGAGGACCTGGGCCGCTTCAATCTGACTGGACGCGAGAGAGATCGAGGAGCCTTCAAGACTCCTGAACTGCGCAACGTGGAGCTGCGCGCGCCATACATGCACGATGGATCGATCGACTCCCTGGCTGGAGTGATCGCGTTCTACGATGAAGGCGGCACCTTCGACGCTCCGAACAAACACCCTGCGATTCGCAAGCTCGACTTGTCCGCGGATCAAAAGCGTGCGCTACATGCTTTCATCTCGCGGCCGCTCACCGATCCACGCGTGGCCGCCGGCACCTTCCCGTTTGATCGACCTTCGCAGTACGCAGACTCGCAGCATGTGCCAGAGCACTTCGGCCACGCCACGGGAGGTAGCGCGGGATTCTCTCCCACCATCATCGCGCTCGAGCCTCCCAAGCTTGGGGTCTCGGACTTGACCATCGGCCTCGACCACGCCGTGGGCGGTGCCCAAGCGTTGTTACTCATAAACGTGCAAGAAACTCCGGGTGGCGTGCTGCGCAGTGGCGCGCTGCTCTACCCGAGCTTGCAGGGAGTGAGCATCGTTTCGGTTCCCGCCACGAATGGAGTGGGACCCGGAGAAGGCTGGGCATCGGTGGTGCTGAGTGTCCCTGGAGACATTTCCTTGTTGGGAACGCCTGTATTCGCCCAGTGGGTGGTGCTGGACTCGGGCGCCGCATCTCGTTTGGCTGCCACGGAGGCCATTCGCTGGTCCTGGTACTAGGCTTCCATCCATAGGCTGGTGAATAATCGGGAAGAGGCACATAATCAGGTCCTCGGTCCCTTCACCACTGCCATGAAGAACACCACGCTACTGCCCGCTTCGTTCGCTCTCACGGGCGCTGGTATGTTGCTCTTGATCGGAACTGGCGCCGAAGCATTCAGCATTGCCGGCGGACCCTTGCCCCTCAACCAGAGGCACTTCCGCATCTACAACAATTTTGGGGATCCGGGCGCGAACGACAACCAAGTGGCCAACCCCAACTTGCCCGGCTACACGGGTGCCACCCTCGCCATCTGGAAAGGCGTCGCGGAGTGGGGTTCAAGCTTGCACGGCGTGGGCGATGGCGATCCCCACCAACCCGGAGACCTTGGTTCCGGCGGTGCCAACTTCGACTCGAGCTTTCAGGGGGAAGCACCCGGCGTCGGCAGCACCAACGACAACATCTTCTCCGAAATTTCGGGCAGTAGCGGCGGAGTGCTGGCCTTCATCGAACTGCCCGCCACCGATGGCTGGCGAGCACGGTTCTACGGCGGGTGGACTTGGTCGGATGGGCCGGGCGCTCCGGCGGCCTCGGAATTCGACTTGCAAGCGATCACTTGCCGGCTGTACGGCTTCGCTCTCGGGCTTGGTACCAGCGCCGTCGCGGGCGCAACCATGGCCTCCACCATCACGACCCCGCTACTCGAATTGCGCTCCATCGAAGAGGATGACCAGGCAGGGGTGCAAGCCATCTACGGTGTGGCTAGCACCAACAAGCCAATCATCAATGGTTATGTCATCGGTGCAGGCCAGATCGAAGTGCATGGACTGAACTTCGACGCGACAGGCAATCAGGTGTGGTTCACACCCGCAGGCCTGAGCGGCCAGGGCGTTCCCATCAAACTCACAGGGCTAGCTTCGAGTGGCACGAGCCTCATTGGTCCGCTTCCCGCGGGAGCAGGATCCGGGGACATCCTGATTCAGACTTCGGGGACAGGCCATGCTGACCTATCGAACGCGTGGCCTGTCAACTTGGCCTTCGGGACTCCCTGCCCGCCTCCGCAGGTGTACTGCGCCTCACTTGCTAACTCGACCGGAATGCCTGCCACGCTAACTCCCACCGGGAACGCCAGTCTGCTCGGCTCGAACGATCTCCAACTCATTGCGAGCGGAGCACCAGCCAACAGCAGCGCTCTGTTTTTCTTTGGCCCGAACCAAATCGCCCGTCCTTTTGGAAATGGCATCCGCTGTGTCGGGGGAAGTTTGAGTCGAATGCCAGTGCTTGTGACAAGTCCAACGGGAACTGCAAACCAGCCCATCGACCTGCATGGCCCCCCATTCACAGGCAATGGAGCCGCAGGTGTTTCCATCGGCGACAAGTTGAATTTCCAATTCTGGTTCCGCGATCCGGCAGCGGGTGGTGCCAATTTCAACACCAGTGACGGGATCGCCGTGGAGGTCTGCCCATGAAGCAAGCAAACCATCAAGTCCCTTACTGCCTGCACTGCTACGCAACCCTCGACTCGCTAACGCCACCGAGCACTCACTGCCCCGAGTGCAACCGGATCAATTTGGCCGTGGACCTCAAGCGCTTGTGGACCAAGGAACGCAAGGTTCGAGACATTGAGCAAATCCTCAAGGCATTGATCGTGGTCTTCTTGGGCGCCCTATCCGGCTACATCCTGTTGAATTCAGGGGTCGGCCTGAGTGGGCATGGCCACGGAATGGCGGTCGGCGCACCCATTGTCCTCGGTATCCTGCTTTGGGATGCGGCTTCGATTACGCAGAAAACGAGCGTCTTCAAAGGCAGCCTGATCTGGCCCATCGTCGGCGGACTCTTGCTCTGGCCAGCCTGCACGATTGCACTTGGAACGACTCAACTCGGGCCGCGGCTGATTGCCTCGGCGGTGAGTCTAGCATGCGCCTTTGGATTGCTTTCACCCCTCTTGAGACCACGCTGGTTGGCTTGGCGTGGGCAGCGAGTGCTCACACTTGGCGGCCAGAGCGGATAGGCCTAGCGAGCGCCGGCGACCATGGCCGCCGCGTAGTCCACACCCGCAGGTGTGCGTGAACCATGCCACGACAAGTACTCGCCATCCGCGATCAGAATGCGGTCGCTCGCGACCCCCGTCGCCAACGCGACCTCTTCGATGTGCTTCTGCTTGAACACGAACGGTTCCGTGCACAACAAGATCAGATCCACGTTTGCCGCAGTTAAGTCCTCAAGCTTCACCACCGGATAACGGTCCTCGAGAGCTGCGAAGACGTTGACTGCTCCCGCCTGCTCCAGCATAGAACTCGCAAAGGTGTCCCCGTTCACGCTCATCCATGGCTTGCGCCAGATGAAGTAAGCGAAGCGCACTCTTGGCTGGCCCACGGCCGCCTTCAACACACGCGCCACACGTTGCTCGATATCAGTGGCTATCGCCTGCGCCTCGTGCTCGCGCTCTAGCTCTGCACCGATGAAGCGCACCATCTGGGCAGTCTCGAGCGCGTTCTTCGGAAAGCTATTGCAGACGTGGATCCCGGCTTCCAGCAGTTGGTCGTGATCCTGCTTGCGGTTCTCCTCCTGATTGAAGAGCACCACATCGGGCTGTAGTTCACGAATGCGATCGATCAGGGGATCCTTGGTGCCTCCGACCTTTTCGATCGCCCCCACAAGCGCAGCGGGGTGAACGCAAAACTTCGTGATACCAACCAGGTCATCTCCACGCCCCAAGTCGAAGACAAGCTCTGTCAGGCTCGGGCAAAGGGAAATGATGCGCATGTCCTCAGACCCGTGGTTCGCCCTCGATCAATTCGAGTTCGTAGCGCCGTCCGGGCTTCGACAAGCGTCCAAAGGCGTGGTCCACATCGTGGTAGAAGAGTCCGATCCAACCGCGCTTGGCAGCACGCGCCAACCAAATAGAGCGCTGCTCGAAGGAGAGCAACACATCCACGTCGTAGGCCATGATGTAGGGCGGTTGTATGTGGTGGGTCGTTGGCACCACATCGGACCAGAAGATCGCTGTTTCCCCTGGAAGGCCCTGATTGATGGTGATCACGGACACGCCCTGGGAATGGCCGCCACACTCATGGGCGACGATCCCGGGCAGCAGTTCGCTGGTCCCGCTAAAGACCTGCAACAATCCAGCGTCCTCGATCACACTCGTGTCTTCCGCGCGGTAGGAACCGGAACGCGCATGAGGGCCACGCTTCGAGTTCTCAACTTCCTTCGCGCTGGCGAAGTGTTGGGCGGCGGGGAAGGCAGGCAACAGCTTGCCGTCCTTCTCGATCACTTGATGGCCGATGTGGTCCCAGTGGTTGTGGGAAGCAATCACATGGGTCACTTCATGCGGCTGAACCCCACAAGCAGCAAGTGAATCGTAGAGCCCCGTGGTCGGGAGCAGGTGGTAAATGCGGCGCTGCTTGTCCGTCCAGCGATCTCCCACTCCGACTTCCAACAGAACCTTGTCGTCCCCTCGCTCCAACAGGAACGGACGCAGCGCCAACAGAATCGTGTTCTGCTCGTCCGGGGGCGTCATCTTGCCCCACAGGTTTTGCGGAACGACGCCCCACATGGAGCCCCCGTCCAAACGTAGAAACCCATCGGAAAGCGAAGTGATGCGCCATTCACCGGCAGTCACTGAACGCGGTTCCCAAGCCGGGGGCTCGATGCTTGCGGGCTGCATGGGTTAGTAGACGGCCTGGACCGCACCGTTGCGGATCACATCACGGGAAATGATCATGCGCTGAATTTCGGAAGTGCCCTCACCGATGGTGCACAACTTGGCGTCACGCCACATGCGCTCGACCGGATACTCGCGACTGTAACCGTAGCCACCAAAAATCTGAATCGCATCGTAAGTGACTCGCATGGCGACCTCCGAGGAGTACAGCTTGCCCATGGCAGAAGCCGCGCCGAAGGGTTTGCCCGCATCCTTGAGGCGCGCCGAGTGATAGACCAAGTGGCGAGCCGCTGCGATCTCAGTCGCCATGTTGGCCAACTTGAATTGCACAGCTTGTTGGTCGGCGAGGGTCTTGCCGAACGCTTCACGCTCTTGCGCGTAACGAACCGCCTCCTCGTAAGCTCCCTGGGCGATACCAAGCCCAAGGGCGCCGATTGAAATGCGGCCACCCTCGAGAGTCTTCATGAAGGTGCTGAAACCCTGGCCCTCGGGGCCAAGCAAGTGATCGGCGGGAATGCGAGCATCCTCAAACACCAGGCTGGCCCAATCCGAGCCACGCATTCCGAGCTTCTTCTCGCCCTTTTCAAGGCTGAAGCCGGGAGTGTCGCGGGGGACCACAAAGGCACAAATACCCTTCGAGCCCTTGCTCTTGTCCACGGTAGCCGTGCAGATGAAAGCTCCTGCATAGTTGGCATTGGTGATGAAGCACTTTCGTCCGTTCAAGATGTACTCGTCGCCATCGAGTACCGCCGTGGTCTCGGTCGCGCCAGAGTCCGACCCCGCGTTGGGTTCGGTCAAGCCGTAGGCGCCCATGTATTCGCCTTCGATCAACTTGGGCACGTACATCTGCTTGAGCTTGTCGCCGCCCCAGGCGTAGATCGGATAAGTCCCAAGGCTCACGTGGGCTGCCAAAGTCAGCCCCGTTGATCCACACACCCGGGAGAGCTCCTCCACGG
>JBLIMI010000052.1:0-11427 GCA_047638655.1 Minisyncoccia bacterium
GTAAGCAGTTCAGCGTTGTGAGCTCCAGCCATGGAGAGCGTCCGGATGGCTCGCAATTTCAAACCGTGCTCGTTCTTCGGATCCAGAGTGATTGCGGATTGAGCGGCCGCGAAGAGCGTCTTTGCGAAGGGTGAGTCTTCCGCCAGGCCTTCAAAGGCCTTCAGCAATTCGCCGAGAGCCTCTGTCTTGGCAGCGCCCTCGGCTGCGTTGAAAGTGGCGAGAACCTTGAGGGTCACCTCGAGATCGCGGCGTCCGGTGCTGCGCAGTTCTGTAAGATGCTCGACATAGGCATCGGCACCACCCTTGCGGTAACCTGTGCGTCCGAAGACCACGCCATCGGGGGTCATTAGCAAGACCGAGGGGTAGCCCGAGATGCCGTACTTCCTGGCAATCTCCTGGTTACGTCCTGCGTCCGGGACCTTGGCCTTGGCCTCGGTACTCTTGGGGAAGTCGAGGGCAACGAGCACGTAGTCCGCCGTCACGCTGGCCGTGAAGACTTCGTGGGCGAACACCTCCTTGTCAAGCTTGATGCAGTAGCCACACCAGTCGGAACCGGTGAAGTCCACCAAGAGGTCTTTCTTCTGCTCTTTTGCGATCTTGACGGCCTGGTCGAAATCGGCAATCCAGCCCTCGCTGGCGATGGCGGGGCTGGCGAAGAGGGCGAGTCCAAGGAGGACGAGGGGCTTGGTGATGATTTGCAACGGATTACGGACGCGTGAGAGTTCTGTGTAGTTGGCGGTCGGGTTTCGGCCCGGCAGGATCGCACATACGGACGGGAGAGGGGCGCAGGACCAGGTTTCTTCGGCTTGAATCGGGACCAAAGTGATCTCTGCCAACAAATTGCTTGGAAAGCACATACGGCATGGGCTGCAGCGGGTCTGAGCGTGTGGCTTGACATCAGCCTTTACCATGAAACGATCCGCTCAAACGTCCCAATCCTTCCTCCTGGCCCTTTGCTGCGCCCTGCTCTTGGCTCTTCCCAGCTGCAAGACCAATGGAGATCAGTGGAGCTTCGCCGTTTCTCGTGAGGCTTATGGCGGTGGGGAGTACCCTGGATCGGTCGACTTTGGGGGCGGTTGTGGAGGTGGTGGAGAGGCCGCGGCTGTGGTTTTGCTGGTGATCCTTCTGCTCCCGCTTGCCGTGGACATTGTCTTTCTTCCCGTTGCTGCGACCCACGACCTGTGCAATTGAAGAGAGGCCGGTTACGGCGCAAATATGCCCAGGGTGGTACCCTCAATCGATCGCGCTTCCCGACCCCTCTTGATTGATGATCGTCACCGCCTTCTCGGTCAGCTTGTTGCTGTTTGTGTCCGCTCCGATCCAGGGGATGGACGCTCCGCTTACGCGCCGTGAACGAGCGGTTCATCTCCTCTCGCGATTCGCATTTGGGCCCCGGCCCGGTGATGTGGCGAGGATGATGGAAAGCGACGAAGGTGGCTGGATCAAAGAGCAACTCGATCCACGCGCTCGTGGTCCAAAAGAGTTGGCCAAGCGCTTGGGGACGCTGGAGACGCACGAGATGAGTCCCAGTGCGGTTTATCGCTTTACCGACTACGCGCTTCCTGCGAATCCGACACGCGAGGACCGGCAGCTTCGTAGCCGCAAGCGCCAGATTCCAATGCTCGAGTTGGAAGAGGCGATCAGCTTTCGCCAAGTCCTGGCAGACGATCAGCTCGAGGAGGTGCTTTGCGAGTTTTGGCGCAATCACTTCAACGTCAGTTACACGAAGGGCTGGCCCGCTGGCCTGTACATTCCGGACTACGACGCGCGCGTGATTTGTGATCACGCGTTGGGGACCTTTCCAGATCTCTTGGGAGCATCGGCACACCATCCGGCGATGATGCACTACCTCGACAACGCGCTCTCGCGCCGGCCCCCGAGTGGGGCGGAGCTGGCCAAGATCTCGCAAAATGTCCGCACCAAGACGGGCTCGAAAGAGTTGGCGGCGGAAGCAGCATTGATTGCGTCAAGTCGCGGAGTGAACGAGAACTACGCGCGCGAATTGTTGGAATTGCACACCCTGGGCGTGGACCGTTCCTACACCCAAAAAGACGTGATTGCAGCGGCCGAAGCCCTCACTGGATGGGGACTCATGAGTGGCGCAGAAATGGCCTATGGCTTCGAGTATGAAGACGAGCGCCACATGTCGGGGAACCGGTCGTTCCTGGGGAATGTGTTGCGCGAGGACCGCAAGCACGGCTCCGGGCAAGGGGAGCGGCTGCTCGAAATCCTAGCCAAGCACAAAGATACGTCACACTTCATCGCTACCAAGCTGGTGCGTTACCTCGTGAACGATCAACCGCCGGATGATCTGGTCGACACCGTGGCAGCGGTCTATCGCAAGAAGATAGGCGACATTCCATCGATGGTACGCGCCATCCTTGACAGCGAAGAGTTTTGGCAGCGGCGGAATTACCAGGCCAAGTTCAAGACCCCCAACGAGTTCCTGATCTCGGCCATCCGGATCACCGGGGCCGAAATTTCATCCCATGCGAGCTTGCGCGACGCGCTCCGTCAGATGGGGCAGCCGACTTACCATTGCGATGATCCGACCGGCTACTACGACACGGCAGATGCCTGGTTAGATCCGGGCGTGATGGCCAAACGTTGGGACATCGCTTTGCGCCTGGCAGCCGGGGATCTGGAAGGCGTGGCGATACCAGCGGAATTCTTTGGATCGTTGGCGGAAGACGAGTCCACCAGAGGCTGGATGCGTGACATGGTTCAGCGCGTTCTACCTGGGGGAGCAAGTTCGCGCACCTTGGCCATGGTTGATCAAATCGTTCGCAACAACACCAGGGAGGGCGCGACGCCCCGGGTCGAATTGCTGGGACCGCAAGTTCTGGGACTGCTCTTGGGCTCGCCCGAATTTCAAAAACAATGAAGCACGTGATTTCTAGACGCAACGTCCTCAAAGGTGCTGCAGCCCTAGGCTTCGGCACCAGTGCCCCTCTTTTTGCATTTGCTGGCGACAAGTCACGGGAGGACGCCGGCGCGCGTTCAGTGGTCTTGATCTACCTGCGTGGTGCCGCGGACTTCCTCAACATCCTCGTCCCGCGCAAGGATCCGACGTATGAACTGTCGCGACCTACGATAGCCATCGGAGAGGACTCGTTGGTGCCTTTGGATCGGGACTGGGGCTTGCATCCGGCGCTGAAGGATTTGAAGCCAATATTCGACGAGGAGC
Organism: Minisyncoccia bacterium; assembly: GCA_047638655.1. Taxonomy (GTDB): domain Bacteria; phylum Planctomycetota; class UBA1135; order UBA1135; genus JABACD01. The sequence continues at coordinate 3,188 of JBLIMI010000052.1, forward strand.
TTTTTGCTCCAATTACTTGTGTCGGCTCTCCCCATGAAACCCGCAGCCACTTCGATGCGCAGGACTTCATGAACTTTGCGGCTCCCGGAAGCCGCACAGTTCGCGACGGGTGGCTGAATCGATATCTAACGGCTACCTCCAACTCGAACGCGAATGACTTTCGTGCCATCGGGATGCAGCGACTGCTTCCGACTTGTCTACGAGGAGAGTTTCCGGTACTCGCCGTTCCGGACGAGTTCGATAGCAAGCACGCCAGCAGCGTTCTGGATCAGTTCGAGAAGTTCTATGGTGCAGGGAAGAAACCCAAGAAGAAACCCGCGAAGGATCCCTCCGGGGACACGAAGGGAAAGTCGGGCAAGCAGATGGGCGCTGAGCGCGAGCCCGAACTCGACGTGCTGCAATCTGGAAAGGTGACGATTGAAACGCTGCGACGCTTTCGCGAGATCGTCTCACGAGGAAAAGGAGAAGAGTACGGCTACCCCAACACCGATCTCGGAGCTGGCATGGCCAACATCGCCCAGGTTTTGCTCAGCGGCGAAGGCCTGGAAGCGGCAGCGATCACTGTCGGCGGTTGGGACCACCATGCTCGTCAAGGAGCGGCCACGGGTGCCCAGGCAAACTTGCTATCCAATCTCGGTCGATCGATCGCTGCATTTCGCAAGCACCTCGGTAGCGCCTTCGAGAACACCTCGGTGATGGTCATGACTGAGTTTGGCCGAACCGTGCGCGAGAACGGAAGCGAAGGTACAGATCACGGTCACGGCAGCGGCATGTTGCTGTTTGGAGGTGGACTCCGTGGCGGCAAAGTGCATGGGGACTGGGACGGTCTTCGCATGTCGAACCTGTACCAGGGGCGCGACCTGCCGGTCACGACGGACTTCAGGGATGTCTTTGCCACGGTGCTGCGGGAGCACATGGACTTCAAGACTCCCAAGGGCTTCTTCCCGGGCTACCAGCCCAAAACCCTCAAGCTTTTCAGGTGAGGGAATTGTGCTTGGCTTGAGGCACCGCTCGGAGACTCAGCCTGCGCTTAGTCTTCCTCGTCTTCTTGATCATCCCCATCCGAGATGTAGCCCAGGTCTCTGAGCATTTGCAATTGCTCGGGGCTTTGCTTGTTGGGGGGTGATCCCTCCCGGGGCGGGGGGTCCTGAAGTGTTTCCAGGAAAGCGTTCATCTCATCCATCAGCTCGGCGGCACGTTCCGGCTCTTCAGCGAAGAGGTTGCGAGCTTCCATGGGATCGCTCGGCATGTGGTACAGCTCGTGATCTCCGGCGCTTGACCACAGCAGCTTGTAGTCCCCGTAACGAAAGGCACGCAGCTTGCGCGACCACTTGTTGGGATCGAAGTCGGGGTATGCACTGCCGACGGCAATGAAGGGCTCCGTGAAAGTGGCGGGCATCTCTGCCAGCAACGGCCGATCTTTGTTCGGGTGCAGCAAACTGACCGCGGTCGATTGGTGGCCTTCGCTTGGATCGATTCCTGCGAGCTCTAACAGTGTGGGGAAGATGTCGAAGTTGGCTACGAGCGTTTCGTCACGCCCCGGAAGGAATCGCCCGGGTGCGTGGACGATCAAAGGCACGCGAGTCAATGCGTCGTACAGAGCATATTGATGGTCAAGCATGTGGTGTTCACCGAGGTGCTCTCCATGATCTGCCGTGAGGATCACCACTGTGTTTTCTAGCTCGCCTCGTTCTTCCAGGGTTTGAATGAGGGACTTGAAGATGTCGTCGAGCTCGGCCAGGGCGGCGTCGTAAGTGCCCGCCATGATCTCGAGCTCTTTCTGCGTGTATTCATTCACGCCAAAGGTGTAGGCCCACATTGGAGTCCAGGAACGGTCGACGGTGAAGGAGCGGTCCACGTCCTCCTTTGACATCATTCGCTTCCGATAGCGGGCCGGGGGAATGAAGGGGCGGTGGGCTTCCATGTAGTTAATGAAAGCGAAGTAGGGTTTGTCGCTGTCCCGTTCATCGAGCCACTTGGTGAGTCCCACTTCGGCCAATTCGCCGGCGGCTTTGATCATCCACTCGTTGCGTTTTCCTTGCTGGATGTTTTTGGGGAGCTCGGAGCTATGATCCCGGCGGATCTTGCGCAGCACGATTTTGAAAGCCTCTGTGCGCGTCTCTTCATCCCACGGGTGCTCGACGGTCTGAAAACCCTGGACGAAGTTTTCTGCTGCGCTGATGTGGGGGTTGGCTGACCAGAGGTAGGTCTGGTAGCCAGCTCCGCCGAGTAGCTCGGCGATCGTCTCGTGTTGATCCTCAAGCCACTGATGGCCAAAGCGCGTGCCGTGTTCGCTCGGGAGCATGCCTGTGAACATTCCCGCATGAGAAGGAACCGTTGAGCAACCGGTGGAGGAGCAATGCTCGAACACCCGGGCGTCCTTGGCCCACTCCTCGAGGAAGGGCGTGGTGGGCTTGTCATGCCCGTAGAGGCTCATGTGATCGGCCCGCGTGGTGTCCCAGACAACCCAGAGAATGTTGGGGGCTTGCTGTGCGTCCGTCGCCGCTTTGCCGCAGCCGAGGGGGACGTTGCAGCACGTTGCCAACGCAGCGGCCAGTAGCACGCGTTGAAGGGTGCTGGCCCGCAGCGGGGAAGAAGGGGCTCGGCGAGCTTGAGGCTGGGGCGTGAAAGTCATCGGGGTCATGGAGTGGAGATCTCTTGGCACCGAAGAGTGCCAGGGGATCCTGTTCTACGAATGGGGGGCGGGAATGATAGCCTGCTCAACGAAGCGAGCTTGCGTTCCTCCGTCAATCGCCGTTGCGCCGCGCTTCCCTCACCATTTCATCGCCAGAATGTCTCCACTTCCTCCGTCAAATGAGCCCAATTCGGCTCCCCGAGCCATCTCTGGGTGGATTTCGGCGGGGCTGGCGTTGCTCGTGGCGAGTCTAGTCCTGTGGCGAACCCACGGCATCGGCATGATGGGGTTCGACAGCTATCCCCTGATATTGAGCGCGAGGATTGAGAATTGGGCGGACTTCCTGGGGACCTTCAACGAGGAGTTGATGGATGGTCGCTATGCGGGTCACTACTTCCGGCCATTGCTGAACTTGAGCTTCGCTCTCGATCACTGGCTGTGGGGCCTTGACCCTTTTGGTTACCAGCTAAGCGGAGCCGTGCTCTTCGGGGCCTGTGGTTGGGCGCTCGCGCTCTTGCTCGGCCGGATGCTCGGCGCCGGCGCGGGGCCCAGCGTGCTCGCTGGCTTGGCCTTCTTCTTCTTGCACGACTCTCACTTCGAGGCGATTCCCGTGCCAGCGCGTCGCCCGGAGATGATGTGCGGCTTGTTCGCCTGTTTGGCCTTGGCAAGCCAGCTCGACCCGCGCGCCCTCACTCGCAAGTGGTCCGTGGCAGCGCCAGTCTTGATGCTGCTCGCGGCTGCGTCCAAAGAGACGGGCTACGCGTTGCCTGCGGTTTGCGTTGTGGCTGTCTACTTCTACTCACCTGCGACTTCGCTTCGGCAGCGAGCGCTCCACGCAGTGCGCGTTGGACTGATGCATTCCTTGGCGGTCGGAGCTCTACTCCTTCTGCGGATTTCAACTCTGGGTGGCCTAGGCGGTCCAGCGCCGTTGCCCACTGGGTTGAGCTCGGCACCACCAATTGAACTCTCGGCGCTCCTGCTCCAACGACTCTTCGTTCCTCAAAACGTTGAGAGCTGGGGCTTGGTGGTTCCTCTGCTCGCAGGACTGGCACTGGCGACACTGGCGCTGGTTTGGGTCTTGGGGCGTGGCGCCGAGGACAGGACGGCCACCGCAAAACCCTCGTCGGCCATGTTGGTGTCCTGCACCTGGGTCGCGCTCGTGGTTCTGCTCTACGGGATCTCTCGCTCGATCGAACAGTGGTACATGTTCTTACCGGTCCTCGGGCTTTCGATGGTGGTCGCAAGCGCAGCGGAGCTGATCCGGCGCAGCCTGGCCTCGACTGTTCAGAGGCGTCGTCTGATTGGTGGCTTAGCCGCACTCTCGCTGGTCGGGTTTTCGTATTGCCAGTTGCGCTACACTCCTCTGTTTCACGACTACCCCGAGTGGAGCCGTGCCACGCAAGCGAGCGAGGAGTTCTTGACCAAGTTGGAGACGCGTATCGACGGGCACGCGCCGGGGGAAGCGATCTCTGCACCACCGATTCCCATCCGCCATCCGGTCGCGCAAGAAGGACCCGCCTTGCGGGGCGTCGTCATTCTGGATGCTTACTCGGTGCAGGCGTGGGTGGAGCTCCGCTATCCCGAGCGCAAGTTCCGCGTGCTCAAGGCGCCGCCGGAAACTCCGCTGGCGAAGGACGAGAGCGCGATACGCTTGACCCGTTCCTACGAATTCTGATCGCGGACGCGACCTGCCATGGGAATCATCCTTTCGTTCTGTCTGGTCTCACTCGGAGTCTTGCACCCGGGTTCCTTCAGTCGTTCCGCGATCGACATCGAGGGCGCGACGGTCGAGCATACCCTGCGCGTTCAGGTCTTGAGCTTGATCGAGGCCTTGCCCGTGGACAGCAACGAGGACTTGGAGCTCGACGCAGAGGAGCTTGAAACCTATCGAGAGGTGATCGCGGAATACTTGCAGAAGCGCTATGAACTGCGCTCCAACGGTGCTCAGGAGCCGATGTCGCTGAGGGTCATGGCGCTGGATGTTTTCCGCGCAGGATCCCCCGCGCTCCCCAGTAGCGCTTGGCTGCAATTGATTCGTGAGGGGGAATTCGGATCCCCGATTTCGTCGCTGGAGGTCACGGAAACACTCTTCGATGATTCCGAGCCGAATCACATTGAGTACGCATCCGTGGCCTGGGGGGCCCAGTTTCCAGAAGAGTTCGTGTTCTATCCTGGCGAGGGCTCGCACTCTTTCGCGCCAAGGATTGCGACGACTGGGAACGGCTTCATGCCGTTTCTCGAGTTGGGTCTGCACCACATTCTAAACGGCTACGATCATCTCTTGTTCCTGTTGGCGCTTCTGGTGGGCGTGCGCAACGTGCGCGCCCTGGCGCTTGTGATCACCGCGTTCACCCTGGCCCATTCGGTGACCCTGGCGGCGGCCGCTCTTGACCTGGTTCATCTTCCGGGTCAATTCGTGGAATTGGCGATCGCGCTCTCCATTGTCTATGTGGCGCTTGAGAATTTGCTCGGAATTGAACGACGATCGCTTTGGGTGGAGGCTCTGGTGTTCGGCTTGTTGCACGGGTTGGGCTTTGCCGGCTTCTTGATGGATGCACTTGCCGGGCAGGAGTCCGTCTTGATTCCTTTGCTCGGATTCAACCTTGGCGTGGAATTGGGGCAAATCCTTGCCGTTCTGCCGCTCGCAATCATCTTTGCCTTGCGTGCGCGTGGCAAACGAGTCGGAGATGCGAAACCCGAGCGGCTTGTACCGGCTGCGCTTGGTCGCACCCTATCACTGTTCGTGGCCGCCTTCGGGTTCTACTGGTTCCTCGAACGAGCCGGTTTCCTGTAAGTCCCCGTTGTCCTCAGGGGTCCTCGCGGCGAACCGCGTGGCGCACAATGCGCTTCAGGGATCGAACGTCGTAGCCCAGTTCGGCAGCCGCTTTGTCCGAACGAAACCATGAGTAGGATCCGTAGGAGCGGTAAACCTCGGGCGTCCAAGGCGGGCGGGTCAGATTCACCAGGTCGCGGGCACGGGCTGCGCGCGTGAGCCAGCTCAACCGCCGCTGGCTCAGCTTTTTCTTGGGCACACGTCCGTCGGCGCTTTCAGCGATGGCTTCATAGAGACCCTCCCAAGTGACGTTGTGGCCAGCCATGAGATAGCGTTGTCCCGAGCGCCCCGTTTCCAATGAGCGCACGACCGCCTGGGCCACATCCGTAACATCGGTGACTGAGACACCACCGGGAGGAATCCATGGCAAGCGCCCACGCATGATGCCCGAGATGAGCGGAGAAGGTGCGCTGCCATCGAGATGAGGTCCGAGCATCAAACTCGGGTTGACGACCACCACTTCCATGCCACCCCAGGCCGCTGCCAACAGCAGACTCTCCCCCATGCGCTTGGTCTTGAGGTATGGAATCAGCGGTGCTTCTACATCCCAAGGGGCGCTCTCATCGAGAATCTCGCCGCTTGTAGATGTTCCGACCGTTCCGGCGGAGGAAATGTGGATGATGCGCCTCACTCCGGCGGCATTGGCCGAGCGTAGGAGCACCATCGGGCCCTCCACGTTGATGCGTTCGAGTTGGGTCCGTTGGCGAGCCCAGTAGCTGATGAGGGAGGCGCAGTGAATGATGGCATCCACGCCCTTACAGGCGTCGTTCATGCCGGGCTCATCGAGGACGTCCCCGTCCACCAACTCCACACCCAGCTTGCGGATGTGGTTGCGAGGCCTTCCGGAGCGCACGATGGCTCGTACCTCGTGCCCCGACTGCAGCAATGCACGAACCACGTGGGCCCCAAGAAAACCACCGGCGCCTGTGACAAGCACGAGTTTGGGGGCGACTGCAACGGGAGTATCCATCAGCAGCACTGTAGCAAGACTTGCCCCGGCTTGAATTCGATTCGCGCCCGCCGGGGCGGCGGTTAGGCTAGTGGGGAACCATGCCCCAAAGGCGAGAGCAGAGGAAAAGAAAAAAACCATGGCAGGCGGAGCAAACCCTAGGAAAGCGATCATGTATGCCTTTGTGGCAAACCTGGGGATCGCTATTGCCAAGATCCTCGCTGCGATCAAGACGGGCTCATCATCAATGATGGCCGAATCGATTCACTCAGTGGCGGACACGGGGAATCAATTGCTCTTGTTGCTCGGTCTCAGCCAGTCCAAACGGGAGCCCGATTTAGAGCACCCGCTCGGTTACGGCAAGGTGACTTTCTTCTGGAGCTTCATGGTTGCCATCATTCTCTTCAGTCTGGGGGGGCTGTACTCGCTCTACGAGGGCTATCACAAGCTAGGGAATGATGAGCCGATCGAGGATGCGTGGATCGCGTTCACCGTGCTGGGCATTGCAGTCTTTCTGGAAGGCGGGAGCCTGTTCGGGTGCCTGAAGGAAATTGAAATCCAACGCCGAGGGCGCAGTCTCATGCGTTGGCTGAAGGAGTCCCGCAGCGCCGAGTTGGTGGTGGTGTTTGGAGAAGATGTCGGCGCGCTGATCGGTCTGGTATTGGCGATGTGCTTTCTCGGTCTCGCTGTCGTTACCGGGGACACGCGATACGATGCCTACGGATCCATGGTGATCGGTGTCATTTTGCTCTCCATCGCCGTCTTCGTCGGAGTACGGATTCAAGCCTTGTTGATCGGCCGCAGCGCGGACCCGGAACTAGAAGAAGCCATTCGCGACGTCATCCGCGAAGACAATGCGATCGAAGAACTCTACCACCTGATCACGATTCAGCTTGGGCCACAGATCTTGTTAGCGGCCAAGGTCCGGTTGCGCTCCGGCCTCTCTTGCGTGGAGTCCTGTCGGGAGGTCAACGACCTGGAACGGACTCTGAAAAAGAACTACCCGCAGATCCGTTGGAGCTTCGTCGAGACCGACGTGGTCGACTGAACCATGGGCACCCGAGTTCTCTTCCTGACGGGTTTTGAGCCCTTTCTCGACGTCCCTGTCAATGTCAGTGGTGAACTGGCGCGGGCGCTGGATGGCGAACTCCTGAACGGCGTTGAGCTTCGTTCCTTTGTTCTGCCCGTCTCCTTTCGTGAGACGCCGGTCGCCTATCTCTCGGCGTTGAATTCAGTGGCAGGAGAAGAGGTCGTTGCGCTCTGCTCCTTGGGTGTGCACGGCAAACCGTACTTTCGGCTGGAGTCCCGAGCTCGAGCCATTTTGGACTCCAAGAAACCCGATGCGGATGGGGTCTTGCCCGCCGAACTCGAACCGCTTGGCGACCAGGATCGATCCACAACGGTCCACTTGGAGCGTCTTGCAAGAGCGTTGAGAGATGGCGGTGGTCAAGATGTCCGTGTCTCCCAAGATGCAGGCGGATACCTCTGCGAACGCTGCTACTGGGATGTCTTGGGTGAATCGAGCGCGCGAAAAATCCCCGGAGTCTTCTTGCACGTACCGCCGCTTGATGCGCTCCCTGTAGAGCAACAGTTGCCCGTCGTGAAGTCGTTCTTGCTTGAGCTCCTCGCTCAGGCTCTGGACTAATCGAAGAGCTCCACCAGCGCGTTCTCCAGAGTGGTCGTGCCGTCCTTCACGTAGATTCCCACGTGCTTGGCGAGGTTCAAGCGATCGGGATAGGGCACTTGAACCATTTCCGCTCGCCCGACTCGAATGCGGATCGTTTCCCCGTTGGAGACGTGAATGCTGATCTGAACGGCCTCGT
>JBLIMI010000053.1:0-11375 GCA_047638655.1 Minisyncoccia bacterium
CACTGGCTGCGGCCGTGGCGGGGGTCAGCTTTGCGGTCTATCCCCCTGCATTGTTGTTGCCGTGTTTGCTGCTCAAGCCGAATCTGTTCTTGCCGCTGTTCGGCTGGTTTCTGTGGCTGCTGCTGGGAAAGGACTCCCGTCCACGACGTTGGGTCGGCATTGGCGTGCTCGGCGGCCTCGGTGCGCTGCTGCGGGGGAACCTGTTGATTCTGCTTCCGGTGTTTGCCCTGTGGCCCTTCTTGGCCTCCTGGTCGAGTTCCAGGAGGTTGTCGAGCGGCCTTCCCCGGACGGCCGCCTTTGTGGGAGGAGTGGCGCTGGTGCTCTTGCCGGTGCTGTTAAGGAACTGGGTGGTGGGGGATCAGTTTGCGCTGACCACCAGTGGCGCGGGGACCAATGTGTACGGTGGCAACAACGCGCAAAACCCCTACGGAGTCGCTACCGAGTTTGATTGGGTGCGCGGCATTCCGCGCTACGAGGCGGGGGACTGGCAGAGAGAAGCAGAACGCCGCTTGGGTCACGAGTTGGATGCCGCGCAAAGTTCGAACTACTGGCTCGGACAAGTCGTCGAATCGATGGAGGAAGATCCTGTCTTGCACCTTGGGATCTTCTGGAACAAGTTGCGCCTGGCATTGGGGAACTACGAGGTGGCGGACAACCACTTTCTGGAGTGGGACAGCCGCTACGTTTCTCTCTTGCGCGCACCGTGGCCGGGCTTCGGCCTCCTCGGGGGCTTGGCCCTGGCGGGCTTGCTACTTACCATCGCGCGCCGCACCTGGAAGGCAGCCCCCGGTCGGCTTGCGCTTGTGTTTGTTTTGTACCTTGGAACGATTGTGGTCACGGTGATGAGCATGCGAGCCCGCCTGCCCTTGGTGGTCGTGCTCTTTCCATTCACCGGCTTTTGGGTCGCTGAGTTGATCGACGCTTTGCGGCCAAACGCTGCCAGGCGTCGATCTCTCGCAGCGGTCCTCGCCACTGGATTGTTGGGCGTGGGGTTTGCCTTCTGGCCCGTTTTTGATGGAGAACATCGGGAACGAGACTTGGCGGAGCGCGATTACAACTTGGTGGTGCAATGGTTAGAGAGCGAACAAGAGTTGGAGAATGCTTTTGATCTTGCGAGCCTCCTCGCCAGCACACATCCGAACTCCTCACGCTTGCAGATTTTGCTGGCGGAGACCGAGTGGCGGCGAGGTGCGCTCGCGATCGAAGATGGGGACCGAAGAGTAGGCGAGGAGCTGGTGCGCCTCGCCCTGAAGCGGCTCCAGCCGATCACCGAGGCTCCCGGGGTCAACCGTAAGGAGCGCTCGCGGGCCTACCGCTGTGCCGCCTACATTCAGGGGAGTTTGGGCAATTGGAGCCCGGCGGAGCGCTTCTTTCGCCAGGCCCGGGAATTCGCCTCGGAGGACCTGGAACTGATTTTGAGCCATGCCCAGTCCTTGCTCGAGCTGAGTGTTCGGACCAATCCGCGCTCGGATTCCCAGCGCGCAGAGGCGTTGGAATTGTTGAATCTGATCCTGGAGCGCAAACCACAAAGCCCCGCGGGCTTGGCCGCACGGGCGTTGGTGTTGGAGTTCGAGTGAGCTACCAGACCATTCCCGGGAGCACATCCACCGCAATCCCGTTGGTATTCGTGTTGATAAAGCCCGCCACCTCCACGGCATTGGGCTGACGGTTTTGCAACTGCGCTCGTAGCTCATGCTCGACCGACTCGAAGGGGACATGCACCAATCCTGCGAGTTCGAACAGGAAGAAATTGCTTCCGAGAGGAGTGGGGGCGGTGACCTCTCCGGGGGCCAACGATCGAATGGCTGTTTGCACTTCCGTGGGCCATGTGTGTAGTTCAAAACGGGAGCCCGATCGGCCGCCTCGTTCGCGTGTGAGCCCATCCTGGGAGTGAGTCCGAACGAGGGCGCCGAAGTCTTCTCCATCTGCCACGCGCTCTTGCAGTTGGGTCAGCAGAGCGAGGGCCTTGCGTGTTTCTTCAGCGATGTAGGATTCCAATTCCTCTTGTGTGGTGATGGTGCCCTCGGCAGGTTCGGGAATGCGACGCATCAAGAAGCGTACATCGATGGATTGGCCCTTTGCGCCGTAGCGCGCTTCCCATTCACCCACGACCATTGCATCGCTGATCTGCCGCTCTCGTAAGAGCAGGGCCTCGGCACGCAGGCTGTGCCGGGTGCGTTGCTGCAACATGTGCATGTGATTTTCCAGGGAGATGCCCTTGGAGGCCAGATCCTGAATCCACTGCTCGCGTTCGCCCTTGAACAGTTCCTCGATTTTGCGGTCGATCGTCTCTTGGATCCTCTGTTCCACGTCGAGTTGGGAGGGTTCGCAATCCAGGCGGGCCGTTTGCGTGGCGGCCCATTGGTGTTCCATGAAGGTGCGCGCGAAGGGGCGACCGTTCGTGGTGATCAACCAGCGGTAGAAGTCTTCGCGCGGCAAGGGTTGTCCGTTCACTAGGGCAACAGGACGACCCAGGCGCGGGGAATCTGCGGAGACGGCCCGTCGAACCTCGGGCAAGAGCTCAATGGTGGCATTGGCCAAGACTTCCGAGCGCAGCCGTGCGAGCTCGGTCTCGTCCGCGGGTGCATTCTTGAGTTCTATCAGTAGCTCGTCCCGGACGCTGTCCAGGACTGTGATCGTCAGCTGCTCCAGGCGCAGGAAGTTGTAGCCACCACCCGAGTAGAAGGCTGGCAGCACTTGTCCCTGTTGCCAGTCGGCCAGCAGTTTGGGGTCAAGGCCGGGCCAGTCTTGTGAGACGAGGGGCCGGGGCAGGGCACCACCCATGGGTGCCGTGCGAATGTCGTCCGAGAGTTCCCGGGCGCTGTCAGGGAAAGACTTGCCGGCTTCCAGCTGGGCTTGGAGTGCTTGGGCTCGCTTCCAGGTTTCGGCTTTGGCCTGCTCGTTCAGGATCAAGTTCTCGGCGCTCGTGATGCCCTCGTGCTGGGGCACGGCCCGCGTGCGCAGGAAGATCCTCGATACGCTCAGCTTGCGCCCGCCCGGCCCGTAGCGTTCGTCGAATGCGTTGAGAAGCATGTCGGGAGTGATGACCCGAGTCGCTTGCACGAGCAGCCGCTGCTGCAGCACGGTCTTCATCTCTCGGCGACGCTTTGCCAGGTGGCTGCGGTCATCTTGACCCAAGCGCTGGAGCTCGGCAGCCCAGGCTTGCCGGTCACCAGCGAAGGTCGCGTTGATGCGCCTTTGAACTTGCTCTTGCACTCGCTTCTCGATCTCGGCGTTCGAGAGCTCTAGCGAGGACTGCTCAAACTCTAGCTCCAGCAAGAACTCCTGCACGTAACGCTCAAGATTGACCGGACCCTGGATGGAAGCCATCCAGCAAGCGAACTCGGTCCAGTCCTGTTGCACTCCATCGATGGCGAGGGGAGCCGGGTGATTGCCTGAGGTGGTTACCCCGGCACTCTGAGCGTGAAGGCTGGAGAGCGGCGCCAGCAGCAGTCCGCAGAGGGCGATGAACGAAGGAAGCATTAGGGAGGGCATCAGGAAGAAGGGGATGAAGGCGGTGCTTCACCATTGAACTGTAACTCGTGCAGGCGTGCATAGCGTCCGTTCCGTGCGAGCAGCTCATCATGGCTGCCTGATTCTACGATCCGCCCCCCGTGAATGAGCAAAATGCGATCCGCCCGGCGCACGGTGGAGAGTCGGTGGGCGACCACCAGAGCGCTTCGATTCGTCAAGAGGTTTCGGGTGGCTTGCTCGACTCGAGCCTCGGTGCCCGAGTCCACCGAGGCGGTTGCTTCGTCCAGAATCACGAGGCGCGGCTCTCCAGCCAACGCGCGGGCCATGGCGAGCAGTTGGCGTTCGCCGGTGCTGAGTTCGCTGCCCCGTTCGCTGAGCGTTGTTTTCAAGCCGTGCGGGAGTCGCTCGATAAGGTCGCTAGCGCAGCTCATCTCGAGAGCTTGCTGCAGACTCTCCTCCGTGATTTCGGAACGTCCCATGACCAAGTTCTCGCGCACCGTCCCCTCGAACAAGAAACCGTCTTGCAGCACCAATCCGCATTGCTGCCGTAGAGCCCGTGGATCCCACTGCTGCAGTGGAAATCCATCGAACCGCACCAGGCCCGCACTGGGGTCATGGAAGCGCAAGAGCAGGTTGACGATGGTCGACTTTCCGGCACCGGTGGCCCCGACAATCGCGACGACTTCGCCGGGAGCGACGTGCAGGTCGACGCCTCGCAAGACCTGCGTGTCTTGCACGTAGGAGAACGACACGTCCTCGAACTGCACCAACGGGGTGCCTGGCTCCACCTCTCCAAGCGCTGGCCCTTGGGGAGCGCCGATGCTCGCTTCGGTGTCAAGGATGTCGAACACTCTCTCCGCGGAGGCGAAGGCGGCTTGCAGAATGTTGTAACGCTCTCCAAGTTCGCGAACGGGTGAGACCAACAGAGCCAGGTAGAACCAAAATTGGAAGAAGACGCCGAGTTCAAGAGTGCCCGCCAGGATTTCCCCACCTCCCACGCGCAGGATGGCGGCCTGCGCCACGAAAACGGTCAGGCTGATCGCAGGGAAGAAGAGCGCGAACAGCTTGAGGGTTCGCAGGTTGGCGTCGAGGTAGGGTTGCAGGCGAGATCCAAATTCGCTCGAAACCTGCTCCTCACGCTGGAAGAGTTGCACGACAGAGACACCCGACAGGACCTCTTGCAAGTATCCGTTCAAGCGTGAGAGATGGGCGCGCACTTCCCGGTAGCCGCGTCGAGCACCCCCACGAAAGAGCATGCTGATCAGGATCAAGACTGGCGTTACCGCGACCACTACCAGGGCCAGGTCCACTCGGATCCAAAACAGCACACCAAGGATGACGACGATCTTGATCACATCAAAGAGCAGCACAAGCAGTCCAGAAGTGAAGAGTTCGTTCAGGTTCTCCACGTCGCTGGTGACGCGCGTCACCAAGGATCCGGTTGGGCGCTCGTCGAAGAAGGCGAGGTCAAGGGATTGGATGTGCGCGAACAGGTCTGTTCGCAAGTCGTGGATGACCCGTTGGCCTGTTCGGGCCAGTTGGGCCACTTCGAAGTAGGAGAGCCCCCCTTGCACTAGCAGCAATCCGGCGTAAATAGCCGTCAATGTGCCCAACTGTGACCTCGCGGTTCCTAGGTCGAGGCCCTCCTCTAAGGCTCCCCGTACAGGTCCGTCGAGCGCCAGGCGCCAGACGTATGGAGCGACCAATTGCACGGCGAACAAGGCGCCGAGAACCAGGAAGCTGAAAAGGAAATCTCGTTTGTGAGGGGCAGCCCAACCCAACAGGCGCAGCAGCACGCTGCCATCCCACTTGGCCGTGGCGATCAGTTCGGCGTCTTCCGGATCGAGGTCGCTCATGCTCCCCGGGCCTCTTCCCGCGCTTGTTGTCTGGTCCAGGTCTGCGCGTACCATCCATCCTGTCGCAGGAGGGCGGCGTGCTTGCCCTGGGCAGCAGGGCGTCCGCTGGAGTCGAGCACCAAAATCTCATCCGCGTGGCGCACGGAACTCAAGCGGTGGGCCGCGATGATGACGGTCCGTTGCTCGCCAGCGGCCCGGAGTTGTGTCAGCAACTGAGTCTCGGTGCCCGTGTCCACGGCACTCAGAGCGTCGTCGAGGATCAAGACCGGCGGATTGCATGCTAGGGCGCGTGCGATGCAAGTTCGTTGCCGTTGGCCGCCCGAGAGTGTCACGCCTCTCTCGCCGATGAGCTGCGCTAGCCCTCCATTGAATTGGGCCAACTCGGCTTCCATGCAGACGATGCGCGCGAGTTCTTGTAGCCGTTCTTCTCCGAGGTCTTGCTGCACACCAAAGGCGACGTTGTTGGACCAGGTGTCCGAGAAGAGGAACGAGTCCTGTGGAACGAAACCCAGGTTCGATCGCAGTTGAGTCAACTTCAAGTCGCGCAGGGGAATGCCCCCGTGCAGAATTTCGCCAGCTGGGTCGAGCATGCGACCGAAGAGTTGCAGCAGGGTGGTCTTGCCACATCCCGTTGGGCCGACAACGCCTAGGGTGTGCCCGGCAGGCAACTGTAGGTTGATTCCCGCGAGAGCATCTGTCTGGGCGTTGGGGTAGCGAAAAGAGACGTCCCGCAAACAGAAGTCGCCAGGTTGGGCGCGCAGGTCTTGGGCCTTGTTGTCGTCGCGGATGCTGGGATCCTCGTCCAGGATCTCTCGCAATCGTTCTGCACTGGCCTTGGCCCGTGGGTACATGCCCGCCAGCCAACCGATGGCGATGATAGGCCAAAAAAGTTTCAAGGTCAGATCGATGAACACCAGCGTGTCCCCATATCCCAAGCGACCATCGATCATGCCCATTCCGCCCAGGAACAGGATCACGACCATGGTCACCTGACTGGAACTGGTGGCAAACACGTGGGCGATGCCGCGCCAGTTGGCCAAGTGAATCTGATGATCGCGGTTCGCTCGGGAGGCCTGGGCGAAGCGTTCACTTTCGTGAGCCTCACGGGCGAAGCCCTTGACCACTCGAATACCACCGAAGTTTTCCTGGGCGCGGTGGGAGAGATCGGCCAAGCCTTCTTGCACCGCCTTGGAAGCCACATGCAGTCGCGGAGTGAGCCATCGAAAGCCGGCGCCCATCAGAACGAGGGGCAGAGCCATGGTCAGAGCCAGCTTGGCATCGAGGCGCACCAGCAACACCAGGGTCACCGGCAACATCACCAGGCTGCCGGCGGCGAACATCAGGCCCGGTCCCAAGAACATGCGCACTGCCTCCACATCCGATGTCAGGCGACTGATGATGTCCCCGGAACGATTGCGATCGTGAAAATCCGTCGAGAGCGTCGTCAGCTTGTCGAAAAGCTCTTGTTTGAGCCCCGCTTCCACTCGCCGTGAAGTGGACACAATGAGCCAGCGTTGAAAGAAGCTAAAGATCCCTTGCGCCACTGCGTACAGGGCGATCCAGGCCAAGTACCCTTGCAGTGCATCGACGCCTTCACCTGCTTGCACGCTGTTGAGCGCCTGGCCGATGAGGAGCGTGACGGCGATGTCGGTGAGTCTGCCCAGGGGCACGGCCACGAACCCGCCAACCACATTTCGCTTGTGGCTCAGGAAGCGCCTAAAGAATCCGAGGAGGAGCTTCAAACCAAAGGGCTCAGTCGCTGGGAAGTTCGCGGCTGAGGGCTTCCAGTAATGAATTCAATTCAAAGTCCAAGGCAGCGTCGCCGAGGATTGCGGCAAAACGAAGGGTGGGGAATGTCTCTGCGGAGTAGCCGGTTTCGAGTCCCGGTGCCCATAAGCGGTTGTGGTACCAATGACGACCCTGGAGACCGGAGGCGCTCGCTAGGCGTTGGTAGAAAGGCTCGCGGTTGGCAGCGCCACCGGCTTTGGCCGTGGCTTCGAACGCATCGGCCAGCTTTTGCGAGCGCTCGGCGCCCAACCACGGCACGCAACTGCGTGCGATCTTGGCCATTCGCAAGGTGGCTTCGGCCTCGCTGAAGCTGTTGCGGCCGCGCTCGGCGAACTCGAGCAGCAAGGTGGCGTACATCTGCCCGGCAAGCTCATGCCCAACCCACGTGGGGTCGAGGAAGCGGTCCACTTGGGCAAAGCAATCAAACTGTGTGTGGTACTGGCCTCCGCTAGATCCTCCGAGGCTCAGGTCCACGATGGGTAGGTTTAGGTGGTGCAAGAAGACGGTGTAGTCGGATCCCGATCCGGGCAAGCCGAGTTGCGGACCGTTTTCACCCGCGGCTGCCGTCCAACTGTCCCAGAGGCTCCCGCCACCTTCGGCTTGCTGCACCTTCTCCAATCCAGCTTGCAGAGTACCCAGTACCCCCGGTGTGCCTGCAGCTCCCCGGAACTTGGTACCGCTCACGGCGGTGTCGGCGTTGAGGTAGATCAAGGCGTGCTCGCGAAGCTCGTCCGCGTGGGCTTCAGCCCACTCCGTGCTGCCCACTAGTCCAGTCTCTTCCGCGTCCCAGAACGCGAGCTTGAGGGTATTGCGGGGGACGAAGCCCAGACGTGCGCGCTCACCGATGATCTGTGCCGCGCGCAACAAGGCCACGGTACCGCTTCCGGCATCGTTGGCTCCGCGCACCCATGCATCGCGGTGATTGCCAGCGATGGCCCAACCGTCGTCACGTCCGGGGAGCGTGCCGATCACGTTGTAGATGGTGCGCAGGTCGCGCGGCTGCCAAATCCCAAGTTGCACGTGGATGGGTCCCGGCCCCAGAGCTTCCTGTGTTTGGGGCTCGCCGTCGACTTTGGCGCTGGTCGTTACTTCGGCCAGGCCAGCGAGCAAGACCCGCGCTTCGGAGTAGGGGATGGGAGTGCAGAGAATCTTTGGCAAGGCAGCGTCGTACTCTTCACTTATTAGGCGACGGCCTGGCTCTCCAGGTGCGCAGGACGCCCAACCAGGTGTGGACGGATCTCCGGGAGCTTTGGCCATGGGGGCGATGGATCCGCGTTCCACGGTGGAGTCCGGTTTCCAGGGGCCCACCGGCCAGGTGTCCCCCTTGGCGGCGCCGCTGTCGTTGGTGTCGTTGAAGAGCAGCACGCCCGCGCAACCGAACTCTTCCGCAAGCTGCGCTTTGATCCCGCGGTAGCAGCGGCCATAGCGGGCCAGGGCGATCGTGCCCTTGAGTTCCACACCGAGCCCCTGCAAGCGTTCGAAGTCAGATCGCAAACCATAGCCGGCATCGACCACTGGGGCGAAGGTGACCCCGCTCGCCGACCAGGCATTGAAGGGCGGCACGTAGCCACAGGGTGCGGCGTCGGGATCAAATCGCTCGCGGCGCTCGAAGAGTGCCTTGTTCGTTTCCTCGCCCGCATAGGCGGCGACCACGATGCGTCGCGGCAGGGACAGCAAGACTTCTCGTTCGTCAATTTCGACTTGCCAACCAGCCTCTTCGAGCTTTCTGGCCACAAAACGTGCGCCCCAGCGAGAGCCGCTTGTTCCCGCAAGGCGAGGCTGCCGCGTGAGCTCACGCAATAGCCCCCGGGAGATGGGTTCAGGCGCCGTCGCTTGGCCTCCTTGGGCAGCGGGGGCGGATTGGGCACCAAGCATCAGCAGGCCGAGGCCAAAGAGGGTCATTCGCATGCTCGAATCGTACCGGGACTGGCCCCGGATTGCGGCAGGCGATAGGGTGTTGCGAGCAGTTATTCGAGAGCGAGGATCAAGTTGAACAGGAATGATGAGTTGTGCCGCCGAGAGAGTCTCGGTGCGAGTGGTGTTTACCCCATGAAGACCGTGGGGCTGGTGCGTGGTGCCGGTGCCCGGGTTTGGGATGCGGAGGACCGGGAGTACATCGATTGCTCCGCGGGTCACGGCGTCGCGGCCCTCGGCCATGCCCATCCGCGCTGGGTCGAGGCTGTCTCCGGTCAGGCTGCGAAACTCGCCACCTGCGCCGGATCCTTTCCGAACGACCAGCGGGCCGAACTGCAGGAGCGTCTTTGTGCCCTCTTGCCTGAGGGGTTTGAGCGAGTCTTCCTGTGCAACTCTGGAACGGAAGCAGTGGAGGGTGCGCTCAAGTTCGCCCGTCGCTCCAGCGGTCGGGCCGGGATCGTCGCGGCGCGAGGTGCATTTCACGGACGCAGCATGGGAGCCCTGGCTTGCACCTGGACCGAGAAGTACCGCGCGCCTTTCGAACCTCTCATCGGAAAGGTGCAGCATGCCGCCTTTGATGACTTGGCCGCCTTCGACGCGATCGTGGACGACGAGACCGCTGCCGTGATCGTCGAGGTGGTGCAAGGAGAGGGTGGCGTGCGGCCCGCGTCCGCGGAGTTCCAGCATGGCTTGCGGCGTCTGTGCGATGAACGCGGCGCGCATTTGATCTTTGATGAAGTACAAACGGGCTTTGGACGGACAGGAAAAGCCTTCGCCTTGGAACACACCGGCGTGGAACCCGACTTGATCTCCATGGGCAAAGCCATCGCAGGTGGAATGGCCATGGGTGCCGTCGGCTTGGGACCGAAAATCGGCAAGCTGACGGTGGGAGACCACGGTTCAACCTTTGGCGGCAACCCCCTCGCCTGTGCAGCCGCTAATGCGACACTCGGGGTCATGCAAGATGAAAACCTGTTCGAACGTTCCAGGCGACTCGGCGAGAAATTTGCGAACTCGTTGAGGGGTGTTGAGTCGCCACTCGTGGTCGAAGTGCGCGGGCTAGGTCTGATGGTGGCCCTTGAGCTACGTGTGCCGGTCGCGCCTATCCTGAAAGCGTTGCAAGCCCGGGGAGTGATCGCACTTCCCGCTGGGCCCAGCGTCCTGCGTTTCTTGCCACCGCTTGTGATCACTGAACAGGACCTCGAACGCGTGGTTCGGGAAGTGGCCGTTGTCCTGAGCGAAGTCCCTTCGTCAGCCGTTGGAGAAATCAAAGCTTGAAGTACGCGATGATACGCAGTTTGGGCGCAGGCCTGCTTGTCCTTGGTGCCTGCAGTCCCTCCTCGGAGCGGGCAGAATCTAACGACCCGCACATCGAGTCTCCGCACGTCGTCTTGGTGACGGTCGACACCCTGCGCGCGGACCATCTGCGCTGCTATGGGTACTTTAGGGAGACGAGTCCACGCATCGATGCCCTAGCCGAGCAATCAGTGCTCTTCGAAAGCTGCAAGGTTCCGATCGCGACGACCTTGCCCTCGCACGTTTCCATGTTGACGGGCATGTGGCCCAATGAGCACGGTGTACTGGCCAACGTGGCCCATGGTGGCAAGGCCTACAAGCCAGCCGCCGGAGCGGTCTCTTTGGCGCAAGTGCTCGCTGACAAGGGGTACAGCACAGCGGCTTTCATCAGCGCCAAGCCTCTTCGCTTGGACAGCGGTATTGCAGCGGGCTTCCAACACTTTGATGACTCGGACTCTCCTGCCCGAGTGGGTGGAGAGACAACGGATGCGGCTTTGGAGTGGATGGAGTCCCACGTTCAGTCGGGAACGGATCAACCACTCTTCATGTGGGTGCACCTCTTCGACCCGCACAACCCATTCAACGCACCGGAAGGATTCGCGGGGACCTTCAAGGCGGATGCGGGGCTCGCCAAGTACATTCGGGAGCGTTCCATCGACAAGTCGAGCGAGCGGCCCGGGGGCGCAGTGCTCGACACACTGACGGCTCACAACGACTATGATGCGGAAATTCTCTACACGGATCATCAAGTGGGACGTGTGTTGGATTCACTTGAGTCTCTGGGCATTCAGGACAAGACCGCGTTCTTGTTGCTTAGTGATCACGGAGAAGGACTCGGTCAGCATGGGGAACCGGGGCACGGATTGATCTGGGATGAACACGTGGATTCAGTCTGGATCATGCGCGTGCCTGGATTGGCGGCGCGCCGCGTGCCCGCCCGTGTTTCGAGCGTGGACATGCTTCCAACTCTGTTGGGAAGTATCTTGGTACCGGGCCTTGAAGGATTCACGGCTCAACTCTCGGGCGTGAACTGTCTGGCACCTGGCT
>JBLIMI010000054.1:0-11345 GCA_047638655.1 Minisyncoccia bacterium
GCGCGAACCACCATCAAGTGGAAGCCGCTGGAGAACCGCGAGCACAAGGAACGCCGGGAGGTTCTTCGCTGCAACGGCCGTGAGGAGCGCGAACATGAGCGCGAGAAGGACATCTGCGAGCGTGAGTTGGGCAGGAAGTCCAAGCGCGTTGGTCTTGCTATCGGCCAGCGCCGCAACCCCAAGGGGAAGTGCTCCCGGAAAGGAAGCTGTTGAAGAAGACGCCGAGGGCGTCCCGCCCGTGATCGGAGGCACCACTTCTTGAAGCTCGACATCGGTCTTGGCCGACACGATGGCGAGGCTCGGCAGGATCTGAACGTGGTCGAGTCCGCGTAGTGCGGGGAGTACGCTTGCCCATATGAAGTAGAGCCCGACAACCGTTGTCAACGTGATGCTGGTCTTGAATAGCTGACGCGTCTGGGCGTCGATTGACGGGATGTCGACCTTGTCCGCGTCGAGCGCGGCCGTGCTTGACTCGGTCGCGCCCTCTGTCTCCGCTGCTTCATCCTCCTCTTTGCGTGCCTTGGCCTCGAGAGCTTGCCGCACCGCGAGGCGCCTGCGTGTCATGAATAGCCACCGCAGGAGGAGGGCGTTCACCATCACCAGTGCGATGGCGAAGCCAAACGAGTATCGCAGTCGCAGTTCGAACTGCAGGGCCGTGTAGTAGTAGCCCGCGATGGCAAGCAGCGAGAGCGCGACGGGCAATCCGGACGCGAGTAGCGACCATATGCCGTGGGTTTTTCCAAGGAGCCCCTTGCCGACCTGAGGGGAGATAGCCCACATCTGGCTTTCTGCACGAAGAAGTCGGTGTGCAAACATGGCCAGCGCCGCCATCGCCCCAACGAAGCAGAGCCGACCAACCGAGTCGGCCCAGGCGGTGGAACTCTGGCGGTCCAATGCAAGCACCACCAGTCCAAGGCCCACGCAGATAGGCTCGAACCACCGAAGCTCCTTGCGAAGCACGCCAATGCCAGCTGCTGGCCATTTGAAGTGAGCCGACCCGACACCCTTCTCTGCAGCGAGCTCGCGAAGGAACCGCAAAACTAGCCAGACGGCTGCAATCTCACGGAGGCCACCGCCAGTCGCGCGCACGAGCTCTTCGGTCGCATTGGACGCCAACCACCCGAGCGTCCAAGCACCAAGCGGCATCGGTAGCGCGAGCAAGAACGACTGGACGAGGGCACGAGCTGTGTAGATGTACCTGTCCGTGCGAAAAGAGCGGACGTGCGTTCCCATCTCCTCTCGCTTGCGCTTGAGCATCGGCCGGAGGGCAAGCAGCGCGAGGAGGAGCAGACCAAGCGCGATAGCTCGGCCCCAACTTCTGTTTGCGCTGTCCGTCAGATTATAAAGCGTAGACCGCGACCACAAAATGCGAGCGAGCTCGGTCGCGTGTGATGGTGCAGCAAGTACGCTGTCGAGGGGGTTCAAGGGAGAACTGCGAACCCAGAGGATGCGGCTCTCAATGAACTGTCGGTAGGCGAGGGACTCTGCGCTGAGTGTGCTCGCGAGCTCCTTGTGCGCGTAGAAGGTGCTTGCCAATGTCTCAAGCTCACCGAGAAGGGCGTCGTGTGTTGCACGCTGCGTCGTCAAAAGCTTGCGAGTGGAGGTCCGGAGCTGCTCGGAAGGCCACGGGTTGAGGCTCAGGAGGACACGGTCCGTGGCGGTGACGACGTCGCCCACTGCCCCGCGCTCATCTTCGATAGCGATGAGCTCGAGCTGTGCCGCGGACAGCAATTTCACTCGGGCTGCTGAGTCCGCTCGAAGGTCTGACACCTGCGGCAACCACTCGTAATCCCGCCGGAGAATGAGCCCCATACCCTCCGTCAGTCCCCCGGCGGCGATGCGCCGACGTGCGGCGCGGAACCGGTTGCGCACCTCCTCAAGCTGAACGCGGGTCGATTCAAGGTCGGCCTGGGCCCGAGAGATTCGACGTGGAAGCCCGCTCTCACCGGACCGACGAGCAGCAAGCTCACGCGTCTGAGTAGCGAGGTCTTCAAGGAGCGGAAAACTTCGTGTGATGTCTTCGAGCTGTTCTTCGGCGCTCCGAGCAGCGGTTTCCCCCTCATCGGCGCGTCGAGCGTCGGCGAGTTCCCTCCAAAAGGTCGCGACCTGCTCGGCCTGCGTCTCGCGCCGGAGGGCGCGGTCCCGCCTGAGGGGCGGTAGCTCCCGCCGGGCCTCGTAGGTGTCCCGTTCTGTCTGGAGGGCGGTGGCGGTAGAACCAAACTCGTCGACCTGGGCGAGGAGTAGAGTTCTTCGCGCTTCGTTCTCGGTTCCCGCCGGAAGAGCGGCCAGTGCTTGTTGAGCGGACGAGAGGTCTTGCTGCGCGGCCGTGATTTCTTCTGGTAGCGCGGCCTTCCGCTTTGTTCGGTGCTCTGCGGTGGTTTCCAGATCGGCAAGTTTGGCGCGGCTCGCCTCGAGCTCAGCCTGCGCTTGCTCAAGGCGGCTTTCGAGTCCTTTGAGGCCAAGCGACTCGTCGGACGTCAGCCCGGGTTTCGTGGGAGGATTCGCGAGTTCTTCTGTGAGTGTTGCGAGCTGTGCCGGGGCTTCTGCAGCGTCGGCAGCAAATTGCTGCGACGTGCGACGCGCATCCGCCGCGCGGCTGAGAGCAGCGAGCGCCTGCTGATAGACTTCAACGAGGCTCTCCCGGTTCTCCGAAGACCCTTCCTTCGTTGCTTTAAGTCTTGCCTGAACCAGCTCGAGTGTGGGAGTTACGGCATCTTGTGAGTTGGCAGGGAGAGCAAACAGGGCTGCTAACGAAGCGGCGACCAGAAGCCTCGATATAAATGTAATTCGCATGAGCTTTTGGTCCTTACTTGTCCCGGACGTGTAGCGGTGGGTAACTGTCGATGCGTTCACAGCTCAGTGGTCGGTGAAGGGAGCCGCGACGGTGCGCCTCGTTTGGTTAGCGGTTGTCGCAGGTCTTCGCGATGCATCAAGGTTTCACTTTCCCATGCATCTGCTCGCTGAGCTTGTACTGCCTGTTCCCAAACGCTCGCGTGTTGGTTTGGCACTCATCTAGCGCGTAGAGTATCCGCTGCGGCGACACTAGGGGCGGGGGCCAGGTTCGCGGGCACCCGGAGCGCCTGGGGAATCGAGCTTGCAAAGTAAAGAAGGCGGCGAATAGTGCCGGTCCGTTTCGATGACGCAATCTGGGGGCGCCAAACCTGGCGGATCTGGGCCCCCTGCGTCCTAACTCTTGCGCTATCAGACTCTTAAGGTCAGGTTGGGCAAACTTCGAGGTTTTCAGGACTCATCTACCAGACCAGCCTCCTGGGAGCTCCCGTGCCCGCTCCTTTCGGGTTCAGTCGACCCCAGTGACCTAGACAATCTCGGCCCGCGACGTGAGCGGGGACTGAGCCGACCCAAGGGTTCGCGATGCGACTTCGAACCGAGGGGTGGCCTCTCACGAATTGTTCACGAGTTGTTCGGCACTAAGTGGCATCCATCGGCACCGCAATTGATTCTTGCACTCACTGCAAGTCGCGGTCGTGTCACGAGTTGGCACGCGCTTGCACCCAAACGACCGGATGAGATTCCGTGTCTGAGGCGAATGGGGTTGCAGAGGTCGGAGGTTTGAATCCTCTCGCGCCGGCCACTATTGCCGGTGACCCCTCCAGCGGCTGGTCGGTGTTTTCGATTGAACCAGCGCACAAACGAGTTGATGGCGCAGCGCATTGCTTCTGACAACTCAGAGTTTGGGCTACGAACCAACAAGTGATAGTGGGTCGTCAGCATGCAATAACAATGCACTTCAAGTCGGCCCCGGCGCACTTCCTTCGCTAACCGTGAAAGAAAGTAGCGAACCTCCTGCCGTCCAAGGAAGACTGGCCGTTTAGCCAGCCCGCGATTCATGATGTGGTGCCAAGAACCCTGTGTGTCCATTCTGCTTCTGCGGGGCATGCAGATAGGACCGCGGAGCAGGGCATCCGGTATTCGAAGCTCTTGGATTTTGGACGATTGAGCCAGGCTCGACTGCAGGAGAGATCGAGCCTGACACGGTACGGGGGGTTACCACCAACGGCGGAAGATTCCGCCGCGGCTGGAGGCTTCTTCGATGCGGGCGCGGGCGGCGAGGGCTCGCTCGTTGCGGGCGTCGATGGAGAGTGCCAGGTTGGCCGCCGCAAGGGCGTCGTTGTAGCTGCTCCTCGTCGAGTAATGGGCGGCGAGATTCAGTTGGGCGTCGACCATGTGGCCGCGTATCAAGACGCGGTAGCCGTCAAAGAGTTCGCTCAGGTCGGAGTCTTCTTTGGCGTGGGACTTCTGCACCTTGTCGAGTTCGCTGAGGGCTTTCTGTCCGTCCTTCCATGCGGCTTCGAAGTGGCGTTGTACCGTTTTGCTGCTCGTGTTGGTGAGACCCTTGCGTAGGTTCTCGAGCATGCGGTCGTACGAACTCTTGCCCTTCTTCAGATCCTTCTCGAGTTCGACTTTGTACTTGGCCTCGAGGGCGTCATCCATGGCCTCGTGGTTCTTCTTGTAGTGTCCGTCGAGGATCGTTGCGGCTTCCTTCGCGAGCGGTTCGTCCGGGAGTTTGTTGACGAGGGTAGTCAACCATTTCTCGGCGCCGGTCAGGTCTCTCTTGTCCGCCGCTTCGCGCGCCTGGCGCATGCAGTAATCGGCGGCTAGCTTGCGGTTCGTGGCCTGTTCCTGCTGGACACTGCTGGTTAAGGATTCGTCTAGCTTGATGGCGTTGTTGTAGTGCCGCCCCGCAATGGCAAACAGTTCGACGGTGCGAGCGAAGTTGCCTAGCTTGATGAGGTCGGCGGCGTTCTTCACGTCGGCTTTGGTCTTTGCCAACTTGTAAGCCGAGTGGCGATCGAGCTTGTCAGCCGAGATGGTGTGACGCTTGCCTTCGTTGGTCACAAAGACGAGGACTTCCGCAACGGGGTCCCAGGACTGGACGGCGCCGTGCAGCACTCCAAGACCGCTCACCTTGATGACATCGGGTTGGGCGGCGGAGCCAGCGCTGGATAAGGTGATCAGGGCCAGTAGGGAGAGCCCAAGGTGACGAGTGGTTATGTTCATGGGATGATTCCTAATTTTCAATGGATAGCGTCCCGCAGGCGCAGTCGGGGTTTTCGTCGTTGCCTTCGCCACTAGCACAGTCGAGGTGCAAACAGGCGTTGATAGCAGCTTCAGGCGAACCGCAAATGCAAGGGAACTGATGTGCGTCCGATTCTTGGGAGCGGCAGCCAGCGAGAACAGGCAAAGCCAAAAGGAAGGCGAGAATGCGAATCTGAGCGGACATGAAAAAACCTCGTAGGGCAATCGATGTGGAAGGGACTCCCATGGGTGTCCTAGGAGCGCACAAGAGGGTAGCCGAGAAGGGCGTTTGGGTACAGTTCGCCCCAATCAAAGCGCCGTGGCCTGCTCAGCGGGGCGCCCGAATCGGACGAATAGTGCAGGCACCACGAGCATGTTGAGCACGGTTGATGAGAAGAGGCCGGAGAGAATGACGACGGCCATGGGCGTCAAGATCTCGGTGCCCGGTTCTCCGGTCTTGAGGGCAATGGGGATGAGCGCCAGCCCTGAAGCGAGTGCGGTCATCAGAATCGGCGCCAGCCTTTCCATAGAGCCCCGCCGTACGGACTCGGCAAAGTCCGTTACACCTTCATGAAGTTGAAGGTGGCGAATGTGTGAGACGAGCATGATGCCATTGCGCGCGGCAATGCCGAACAGCGAGATGAACCCGATGATCGAAGCGATCGAGATGACGGCTCCCGTCAAGTACGCGCCGGCCACGCCGCCGATCAATGCCAGGGGTAAGTTGAGCATGATCAAGAACGTGTCGCGCATGGAACCGAACATCACGTGCAACATGAAGCCAATGCCCAGAATGACCAGGGCGCTCAGCCATGCCAGTCTTTCGTTGGTGGCTGCCGCGCTTTCGAACTGGCCTCCGAACTCAACGTAGTAGCCCCGGGGCAGCTCGATGTTGGCGGCGATCAAACCCTGCGTGTCCTCCACGACGCCGGCCATGTCGCGGCCAGCCACGTTGCACATCACGACAATTTTGCGTTGGACATTCTCCCTGGTAATGAAGTTAGGACCGTGGTCCTCGTAGATCTGGGCCAGGGCCTTCATGGGCACCTTGTAGCCAGCCGGTGTGTCCACCAGGATTTCCGAGACGGCGGCCATGGATGCTTGGTCACTTTCCGCCAGGCGTAAGCTGAGGTCGTAGGTGTTTTGGCCCTCGATGATCTGGCTCACGACCTCACCGCGAAAGGCAGCGCCGAGTGCAGTTGCGGCTTCGCCCACATGCACACCGTAACGAGCCAGAGCGTCGCGATTGAATTGAACCCGGACCTGAGGGATCTCCACCTGCTGTTCTGCGGAAAGGTCCACCACTCCGGGGATGTCTGTCATCAAGCCTTCAATTTCCTGCGCTAGATTGCGCAAGGTAGAGAGATCGTCTCCAAAGATCTTGACCGCGATATTCGCTCGCGTGCCTGACAGCATGTGATCGATCCTGTGACCGATGGGCTGACCAAAGGTTGCCTGGACTCCTGGAATGGCTGCCAGGTCATTGCGCAAAGCGTCGAGTAGCTCTGCCTTGCTGCGCAAGGGCAATCCGAGACGGGAGGGAGCATCCATGTCGAGCGTCAAGTCGATCTCGCTGGCCTCGACGCCTTGCACGTGTTCATCCTCTTCCGCCCTGCCCGTGCGGCGTCCGATGGCCTTGATCTCTGGATGCCGCATGAGCGCCACCTCGACCATATGCGCCAACTTGTCGCTTTCATCAAGGGATGTGCCGGGGAGAGTCACTAGGCCGATCACGAGAGCGCCTTCATTGAACTCTGGCAGGAAGTTCTTGCCCATGCGCATCACACCGGCCAATGCCAGTAGCAGCATCAAAACCGCAGGCCCTGTGACGGCGAAGGGGTGCTTCATGGCCCAGCGCAAGGGGGCTACGTACATTCCCTTGAGGGTCCGCACGATCCATGGCTCGCGCGTTCTGGTGATAGTCGCGCTATCGGGTAGCAGGTAGAAGCAGAGGGCGGGAGTTAGCGTGAGCGCCGTGACGAGCGACGCGGTCAGCGAAACGCAAAACGCGATACCCAGGGGCATCAACAGTCGACCTTCCACACCGGACAGAAAGAACAGCGGGGTGAATACCAGCAAGATGATGCTGGTGGCAAAGACGATGGAGGTCCGCACTTCTGCGCTGGCTTCAAAAATAATCGTCAGCGCGTTGCCCCGCTCACTGGCCGGCAAGGCTCGGTTTTCTCGCAGGCGTCTCACCACATTTTCCACGTCGATGATGGCGTCATCCACCAACGCGCCAATCGCGATCGCCATGCCTCCGAGCGTCATGGTGTTGATACTCGCTCCTGAGAAACGCAGGACGAGCGTGGTGATGACCAAGGAAACAGGAATCGCGAGCAGCGTGATCAAACTGGCGCGCAAACTGGCCAGGAAGAGCACGACGACCAGCAATACCATGATCCCGCCCTCGAGCAAGGCGGACGATGTGTTGCGGATGGAGTGCTCAATGAAATCCGCCTGGCGAAAGAGCTGCTTGTTGATCAGCATGCCGTCCGGAAGGGTCCCTTGGATTTCGCCAAGGATGGCGTCCAATTCCCTGGTCAACTCAAGTGTGTTGGCCCTAGGTTGCTTCTGGATGGCGATGATCACTCCGTCTTCCGTCAGAGGCTCCCAATTGGGCCCGCGGCTCGAAGCCGAGCCTGTACCGCGGCGGATGGCCGATCCGATTTGCACCAGACCCAGGTCACCCACGGTGATGGGGCGCCCCTGGGGAGCGGAGACCACGGTTCGCGCGATGTCCTCAATGTTCTCAATGCGGCCGATTCCCCGTAGAACGGATTCAGTGCCTCCACCGACCAGAAATCCAGCGGAGACGTTCTCGTTGCTCGCACGCAAGGCCTCGGCCACCTCTTCCATGCTGATCTGGAAGGCCTTCATGCGTTGGGCGGACAGCACCACCTGGTATTGCTTTTCATCACCGCCAATGGGCGTCACCTGGGAGACGCCATTGACCGAGAGCAAGCGGCGACGAATCTGGGACTTGGCGGTCGTGCGCAGTTCGAGCCCGCTGTGTTGTTTCGACGTGAGTGAGATGAAGAGCACCTCGCCCATGATCGACGAGACCGGGGCCAAGATCGGTGGCTCAACTTGTTCTGGCAAGCTGCCCGTCACGGAAGCCAGCCTTTCCGTCACGGTTTGCCGAGCGCGGTAGATGTCCGTTCCCCACTCGAACTCGACCCACACGACCGCGATACCGACCGTGGTTGCCGAACGCACACGGCGCACGTTGGCGGCTCCGTTGACCGACGTTTCGATAGGAAAGGTCACCAGCGTTTCCATTTCCTCGGGGGCCATTCCGTGGCCTTCCACGATCACGGTCACCGTTGGCGCGGTGAGGTCGGGGAAGACGTCGATGGGCATGCGCTGGGCCGTGTAGAGGCCCGCGACCAATAGGATTGCGGAAACCAGGAGGACGGCCAGCCGGTTGCGTAAGGACCACTGAATCAGGTGGTTGATCATGCTTCTTGACTCGCCGAACTAGTGGGCGTGCCCAGCTCCGAAGGAAGCGGGGGATGCCGATGCCAGTTTGACGAGGTAGGCCCCGTCGGTGACCACTCGCTCGCCCTCGTTGAGTCCCGAGAGGACTTCCGTGAAGCGGCCGTCGCGGATTCCGAGTTCCAAGAATCGCTTCTGAAACATCTCCCCGTGGACCAACACAAAGGCCACAGGTCGGCCGCCGTCCATCACCACGGAGGACGCCCCCACGACAACCGCGTCCTTGGCGTGTCCTGTTTCAAGATAGGCGTCGGCGAACATCCCCACTAGGAAGGCGCGATCCGTGTTTGGGATTTCATAGATCCGTGAAAGGGTCCTCGTCTCTGCCTGGATGACTCGACCACGATGAACGAGGGAGCCGCCCATCTCGCCTAGGACGTCGAACTCCCGATCCGGGTAGGCGGCCAAGTTGAGAAGCGCGCCGCTAGACCCATCGAGTTCACCCAGGTCGAACTCGGAGACGTGTGCATTGATCCAGACGGTGTCCGAGTCGAGCAGGCGATAGATCGCTCCCTGACTCGGAATGAACTCTCCTTCGACGAATTCGACAGCGACGACCTCCCCGCTGATGGGGGCTGTCAGTGGATAGAGGTGTCGGTCCGAAGGAGTCTCTCCAAGCGCGCTGGTTGTCGTTTTCGCACGCAAGGAAGCCACCTGCTCCTGGGCACGGCTCAAGGCTTCCCCTTGCTTCGTTGCGCTCTCAGATTCGCTGCGTGCTATGGCCAAGTTGCGTTCCGCGAGTTCCAATTCGGCGACAGTCCCGAGGTCCTTGCCACGCAGGGCCTGGATCCGCGCGAGGGCTTGCTCGGTGAACTGCAGTTGAGCTTTCGATTGTTGCAGCGCTTGGTCGGCAGCAA
The DNA here is from genome assembly GCA_047638655.1 of Minisyncoccia bacterium. Classification (GTDB taxonomy): domain Bacteria; phylum Planctomycetota; class UBA1135; order UBA1135; genus JABACD01. The sequence continues at coordinate 9,393 of JBLIMI010000054.1, forward strand.
CGACCTGACCTTCAAGGTCGTATTCGCGAACCTGTAACTCCAGCTCAATCGTGTCCAGCCCCGTTTGATTGGCGGCGAATTGAGCCAGGTCCGTGTGAGTCAAGGGAGGCTCGAGGTACCCGAGCAGTTGTCCCTTCTTCACCGCCTCGCCAATGCGCGGAAGCCGGCCCGAAGACGGCGGCAGCAAGCGGCCGTCAAGGGGCGCGCCGACAGCCGCGGACTTGCCCGGAGCGGCTTCCACTTCGCAAGGAACCAGCAGGCGTTCAGTCAACGAGCGCCGCTCCACCTTCTCCATCAACATGCTGATCTTCCACTGTTGCTCCAGCAGAAACGGCACGGCGTCCTTTGGGTCCTCGCCGGCGTCTGCATCGGCTGCCGCCTGCGCGCTGGCGAGGTCCGGGTGGACCACGAAGGTTGGCAGTTGAATCGTCTCTTCGGCTTGCTCGCTGGTGACAATGATCCTGGCCTCATAATGGCCGGGGTCGGTGAAGGTGCCAATGGGAATGAACAGCCCATCGCGTGTCGGCTTGTCAGCTTCAAGGGACTTGTAGACAAGTGCGTCTTGCAGTAATTCGAGCCGAAGTTTGCCGCTGCGCACCGGATTGCCGTCTTCCAAGACGGTGACGTGGGCAAGGAAGCGCGCTTCGAGCCCGGGCCTTAGCCGTGGGTACTCCATGAACAGCTCGACTTTGTCCGTGAAGACCGTGATGGCGATCGGCTCCGGTTCCTCGTCCTGTGCGGCTGCGGCGCGCACAAGGTCGGGGGGGGTAGGTGCGCAGCTGGCTGCGAACAGCAAGAGCACGGACAATCCACTACGTCGATCCATGGGGAGAATGCAGTTTAGGTTGAACATGGTGAGGATTCTGGGCACGCCTAATCGGCGCGACCTCGGGACCAGCTTAATGGATTGAGCGGGCGTTTGCGTCCCACGATTCGATCGCGTCGTACCGGTTAGACCCTTAGCGCCTCTTGGCGAAAGCGTGTGGCAAGGGTTGCATAACGAGCGCTGAGTTCCTGGTCCGCAGGTGTGATCTCGCCGAGTGTTTGCACACAGCTTGCGGAGAGCTCCTCCAGAGCGACTGGCGTGCCCGTTTCATGATGCCAGGACCAGAGGGCCTGAAGCGCCGCTCCCAGGGCAGCGGACTCCGCTTCGGCGAGTTGGGTCACCGAAGCATTGAGGCAATTGGCGATGATCTCACGCCATAGGGAGTTGTTCGCTGCACCACCCACGAGCCGTAGCTCCGTGGTGGGAACGCCCAGGGCCCGCAAGCGCTCAACGCCCCAGGCCAGATTCATGCTGGTGCCCTCGAGTGCCGCGCGATACATGGTTCCCGCGCGTAGATTTCCCGGCCGCATGCCGAGTAGCGTTCCGGTGGCGTTCGGCAAGTCCGGTACACGTTCACCGTTGAGGTACGGAATCCACAGCAAGCCGTCGCAGCCAGGTTCTACCTCTCTAGCGCAGGCGGTCAGTGTTTCATGGTCTTGCTTGAAACCTGCGCGCACTTCCTCGGTGACACCTGTCAGGTTCATCACGCAAAGCAAGGGCAACCACCCACCTGCTGAGCCGCAAAAGGGCGCGATCAATCCCTCGGGATCGACCACCGGCGAGTCCGAGTAGGCGAAGACCGTGCCGGAGGTTCCTAGACTCAGTGTGGTCACGCCGGGTTGTGTCGCGCCGCTTCCGATAGCGCTCATCATGTTGTCGCCGCCACCCCTGGAGACGAGAGTGCCAGGTGCCAAACCGAATTGTTCGGCGGCACTTGCCGTAACCGAACCGAGTGCGCTCTGCGGGGACTCAACGGCCTGAAGTCGGGGCAGGCGGCTGGCCAGGCCGGCGTCCGTGGAATTGGCAAGCAGGGCATCGAAGGCCGACAGGGAGGCGTCGTCGAACTTGCGCTGGCGCACGTCGAACAGACCCGTGCCCGAGGCATCGCCGGCTTCCATGGCCGACTC
>JBLIMI010000055.1:0-11285 GCA_047638655.1 Minisyncoccia bacterium
GTGGGCAAAACTCGAGACGTAAACCTCGTCATCGCCAAAGTCGCCTAGAGACTCGGAGTAGGCAACGATGAACTGGTCTCCATCCGTGGCCACACTCGGATGGACCTGCGCGTGATCCACGTGGGCTTGGCCTAAGACGTCCGCCTCCATGGCGGTGATGTCATAACTCGCTAAATAGCGATCACGCTTGAACATGCGGGCATTGAGGTCCGTGTGCCCATTCACTATGGCGCTATAGACCACCAAGAAATCGGGCGCACCACCCAAGGCAGAGGTCAGGGGTGCCGATACCGAGGGCTGGAAGTGGGGCGTCGGTGTTCCGTCGACAGTAAAACTCGGTGTCAGGATGTTTCCGTTGTAGGCGATCTGGGCTCCATGGATGTCCGAGTCCGTGACCGGATCATCCTTTTGCCACACCACGTTCCAGGCGCGAAAGAACGAGACACCAGCGCCGTTGCTCTTTGAGACATTCACATCGGGCAGCAGTACATTGTAGCTGTTGTCGATCGTGTGCGCCGGCGTTGCGTGAGTGCCGTTGGAGTTCAGCATCCGGTAATTGATATTCGAGTACGAGCTGCCGCCGTTCAGGAGCTCGCCCCAGGCCACGCAGTAGAGGCTACCAGAGCCCATATTGGCGTCCCCGCCTACAGAAGGAACCCCACAGTGATTCGAACTCTGGTTCAATTGGCGCTGGATACCCATCCCGATTCCCGGAAGCTGACGGCTGCGGGTCCACGCTGAGTAAAGGTTGCCAATCTGAACTTGGCATGCAACCAAGAAGCTGTTTGAGTCGTTGTTGTTGGCAACAGAGAGGTTCGCCCAGTAGGTGGAGGTCATGTCGATCCACGCTCCATCGGCCCAATTCGGCGTCCCTGTTTCGTCGATGGTGACCGAGTAGACGTCGGAGTCATTCTGGCTGAAGTCGAAAGTGTATGCGTGTAGGAAACGCTGGTAGGTCTTGTCGAAGGCGACATCCCCCTTCCATGTGTCAACGACTGTGCCGTCAACTGTGTAGGTGCTGATGAAAGGGTCGACGACCACCGGATAGCTAGCGCTGCGCAAGAACGCATCGGGAACGAGGATCGTGATGTCGCTCCCCTCTAGTCGTGAATCGACAGCGAGGCTGCGACCAGCTGCGTCAAGCACGGTGGCGCGGCCGTAGTCTACGCCGCCGGCTTCACCACTGAAGCGGAAACCACTCGTTGCTTGGCCGGCGTTGAGCTCGCTATCGACGGCCACGCGCACCAACAGGTCGCCGGGTGCTGTCAAGCGGTCGATCACAAACGTCTGCTCAATGCGCTCGAGGCCTAAGTGGTAGTGCACGTCAACTTCGCCGCGTTCCAAAATTACCGTGTCGCCGTTCCGCGTCCAGCGTGCGCTGTCCGTCAAGTCGAGTGCATGGCCGCCAAGTGAAGCGGTCTTCAATTGCATGCGAACCGGATAATTGCGTGGGGCCTTGGAACCGAGGAAGGGGATGTAGGTCGCGCCATCAGCTCCGAAGGAAGCTTTGTAGGTCACGCCTCTGGCCCAGAGATTTCCATCGCCGGGTTCGTCATAGGCCACTCGATCGATGGGGATGGCGCGCTGGGAAGCACGCATAGCACCCTGGGATTCGTGGGGCTGTTGCGCGCTCGCTAGGGAGCACAGGGTCAGGGAAAAGGTCAGCGGGAGGAAGGGATTCATGGTTCGAGTCAGTGTCGAGGGTCTTTATTCGCGACAGGCAATTCCCCGACGCACACCCGAGAGACCCACCGGGCTGAGCTTGCCCACTCTTTTCTTTCGGCTTTGTCCGAAAGTCTCGAGTCAGGACATAATTCGCGCGTGCTATCCAGTGATTCGGCCGTGGCCAAGCGACCCGGCTGGTGGGGCTTTGGGCTAGAGAGAAGGGGATTCTGCTGGCTGATAGCTACTTGATCCAAGCCCGGCCCAGGGCCCATTGGGGCCTGGTTAGCCGCCATTTTGCCGGCGGCAACTCCCCACTCGTCGAGGGCAGTCCGCAGCACCCTAATGTTGAACTGACGGGCTGGCCCCATCCTCGGTTCGTCTGCTTGCGAGCCAGTGAGGGACTAGGCCCGATCCAGCCCTCCGCGACTGCAGGCGGGCAACTCTCAACTTCATTTCATCAAAACCGAAGAAAGGAGTGGGCATGCTGCGCCGGGCGGGTCCCTCGGGTGTGCGTCGGGGAATTGCCTGTCGCGAATAAAGACCCTCGACACTGACTCGAACCATGAACGCCTTCCTCCTACTGCCCTTTTCCCTGACCCTGTGCCCCCTGGCGAGCGCCCAACAACCTGCTGAGTTCCGGGGCGAAGTGCGCGCCGCCGCTCGCTCCATCCCCATCGATCGAGTGGCCTATGACGAACCCGGCGACGGGAATCTCTGGGCCCGTGGGCAGACGTACAAGGCCAGTTTTGGCGCCAACGGCGCCACCTACATTCCGTTCCTCGGATCGGACGCTCCGCAAAACATGCCCGTGCGTTTTCGGTTGGCCGAGGCCAGCGTTGATGGCACGCCGATTTCGCTCGCGGACGAAGCCGCTTGGGCACTGGACGGCGAGACGGTCATCCTTGATCGCGGCGAGGTGGACGTTCATTACCTGATGGGCACGACTAGCATGGAGCAAACGTTCGTGTTCGACCGCTTGCCGGCCTCCGGAGAACTCGAATTGCGCGTCGAAGTCGATAGCGAAATGATGCTCAAGAGCACAAACGAGGGGTTCTCGCTCTCTGCTGAATTGGGAGGGGTTCGCTACGGACACGCCACGGTAATCGACGGCGCCGGGCGCCGTTTGGGCCTCGAGTCGCGGCTTGTAGATGGAGACATTTCCATTCGTGTTCCTGAAACTTTCATGCGCGACGCCTGCTCACCGCTCGTGGTCGATCCTGTGATCACGACTTACACGGTTTCCGAACCGAACGTCTACACCTGGAGTGGCGATCTGTGCTTCGATGCGAGTAGTCAGCACTACTACCACGTCTACACGGCCATCTTCTCTCAGTCGGACTACGACATGTACGGTGCTGTGATCGGTATCGATGGAGTTCCGCGCCCGCAGCTTGGCAAGTGGATCGACTTGACCGCGGACAAGTGGTTTGCCGCCTCGGTCGCCAACAGCAATGGAGCCGACAACTGTCTAGCCGTCGCAACGGCCGAGAAGAACGGCAAGTACGAGATTTGGGGACGCTTACGGGACCTACCCGGTACGGTTCAGGGCTCGCAATTTCAAATCAGTCCGCAGGTCGCAGAGGACTGCCACATGGCTTCGGTGGGTGGTGACCCCAACACGGACGGACTGAATCGCTACTTCGTCGCTTACTCTAAGGGCGATGGCTTCTTTACGGGTGAAATCCTGGGGCAGTCCCTGCAATCGAGTGGCGCGCTGGTGGGTGCCGCACAAGTCATCGACGCTGAGCCGAACACTCGCAGCGACGAAGTTCACGTCTCCAAGTCTTGCGGTACGGGAGCCACCGCGGAACGTCGTTGGAACGTGGTGTGGCGTCGAGTGGATGCGGACGGAGGAACCCTTCGCGGGGCTCAAATGAACTCCTACGGATTCCTCGTCACCCCCTCATTCTCTGTAGATAGCACCAGCGAAGACAACCGTTTGGCTCAGGTCTCCCCGCCACTTGACTCACCTACGGGTAGTGCTCGCGACTTCTTGGTGGTCTATGTCTCTTTCGTGGGCCCGGACGACTCCTACATCAAGGCGCGGCTCTTCAAGGACGACCAGTATCAAGGATCATTCGACATCAACGCGGTCGAAGCCGACCTAGTGGGCGGCAACTACCAACAGTACTCCCAGTCCTGGCCGACAGTTGGAACCGACGGATCGCAGTTCATCATTTCCTACTCGGAACGAAGCGTGGACGATACGATCGACATTTATGCTTGCACCTTGCGGCACCAAGCATCGACTCTGATCGCCACCGAAGCCCACGTGCTTATCGCGGACACGGCACACGACCTATACAGGACCAAGCTCGCGACGCAACACGACGCTGGCGCTTGGGACTCCCGTCAGGTTGGTCTCTCCTTTGAGCACTATGAGTATCAGGTGATGTCGGAAACCATGGGTGCGATCTATGAGGGCCCTGACGATTGGGGCCTGCTCGGCGAAAGTTTCTGTGACGGCCAGATGAACGCGAGTGGCGAGTCCGCAACTTTCCGGGTCTTTGGATCAGGCGATCCTGCGGACAACCGCTTCGTGTTAGACGTGAACGGCCTTCCCGCGTTCACTTATGGCCAGTTCATGATGAGCACCACCAGCCAGAGTTTGCCATTCGCAAATGGCGTCTTGTGCCTGGGCCAGCCACTCCAGCGTCTCAACGTCACCGTGGGCAACTCCTGGATAAACGGTTCCGTGGGGCACGAATTGGACCTCACCAACCTGCCGGCAGGAATCCAACTGCAGAGTGGTCAGACTTGGTACTTCCAATACTGGTTCCGTGATGCGGGCAGCTCGAACTTCTCCAACGCCCAATCCGTGACTTTCCAGTAGGCACCTCGCGTTCGAACTGTTTGATTCGGAGGCCTTTCGCGTACAGCGCCACCCTTGACGAGCATGGCTCGCCAAGGATGGCGCTGTGCGCGTTCTATTCAAAGACTCAGCCGGGGGATCTGGTCGACGAGGGTAGCCGAAGAGGCCCGGACCGCGGTAAGCCTGAAAGGGCCGGACGCTTCGCAACGTCGAGATGCTTGGCTACTGGCTCCACGTCAGAGGTCTGGCGCCGTTGATCGCGGTTGGGTGCATGATCCGCGACCAGATGCTAGAGTGCAGAAGACCGAGGTTGGTGGGCAAGGTGGGCTGAATTCGCAACTAGAAAGGGTGACCTGTCGATCCATTGGGTTTAGTGCAACAACGCCGTTCCAGCCCGTCGCCGAGTTCCAGGACCGAGCGGCAACGACACTTCGGAGTCTTCCCCATGCGACTACACTTTCTACTGCCGATCCTTTTCTTGTCGCAAGAGCCGCAGGATGTCATGACGCTTGAGATGGGTGTGGCGGTTCAAGGGGTCGTCGACGATGACGACGCGGTCGTTCGGGCGCCAATCCTGGATGCGAACTACACGCAGGCAATGACGGTCGGGAAGACGTGGCGCCTGACCGTCGGGACCTCCGGGCCGTATCACCTCGAGCTCCATTCCTTTGATTTCGACGCGTACCTCGTCCTGCGCGACGTCAGCGGCTCATTGCTCGGTGAAGACGATGACGGTCTGCTCGGCACGCACGCTCGATTGACGTCCGATCTGGAAGCCGACCACGAGTACCGCGTGACGGCTTGCGCGTTGCATGGCATGCGCGGCTCTTTCGAACTCCGCTTGGCGGCCGGGGACCCTCCGTCCCGTACAGCTGCCGAACGAAGCACCGCCGAACAAACCGATGGTCTGGCGCGCATCGAGTGGCTGGGTAAACGGCACGGAAAGGAATCGCTTGAGGTCGCTGGCGCCCTGCGTCAACAGGGACTCGTCCACTATCAAGCGGGCCACTATGCCGAGGCGAGGCCGTTGTTCATGCGGGCTCTTGCGATCTTGGAGAAGGCGGTCGGCGTCGAGCACCCTCTCGTGGCCGACGGTCTAAACATGCTCGCCGTGGCCCTCGAAGCCGCAGGCCTCTATGCGGAAGCAGAGCCGTTGTACGAGCGCGCTTTGTCGATCTTGGAGACGGCGCTCGGCAGCGAACATCCCAACGTTGCTGGTGGATTGAACAATCTCGCCGGACTCTATCGGTCGCAAGGCCGCTACGCGGAGGCGGCGCCGTTGTACGAGCGGGCACTGGCAACCTTGGAAGCGGCGGTCGGGGCTGAGCACCCCAACGTGGCCCAGATCGTGAGCAACCTCGGCCTAGTCTTTTACTACCAGGGCCGCTTCGATCGAGCGGAACCCCTGTACGAACGCGCGTTGGCCACTCGGGAGACCTTGTTTGGACCCGAGCACCCGGCCGTAGGGGAGAGCCTGAACAACCTAGCGCAGCTTTACGCCGCCCAAGGCCGCTACGCAGAAGCGGACCCTTTGTTCGAACGGGGGTTGGCGGTCTACGAGACGACTCTCGGTTCCGGACACCCCGACGTCGCGGCTTACCTGGATAACATCGCCGTACTTGTCAGCCTTCAAGGCCGATACGCGGAAGCCGAGCCTTTGTACGAGCGCGCGTTGGCGATCCGAGAGAAGGTGCTCGGCGCCGAACATAGAGACGTTGCAAACAACCTGAACAACCTGGCGACGCTCATGAGACATCAAGGTCGCTTCGCAGAGGCTGAACCCTTGTACGAGCGCGCTCTTGAGATCTATGAGAAGGCGCTTGGTCCCGAGCATCACGACTTCGGGCTGGCCCTGGCCAATTTCGCGCAGTTCCATGTGGACCAGGGCCGCTTGCTGGAGGCGGTTCCGCTGTGCGAGCGCGCCCTGGCTGTTCTGGAGCAGGCACTCGGTGACGGGCACCCTACCGTGGCGACGAGCTTGAACAACCTCGCCGCAATCTTCGAGGGCCAAGGCCGGTATGCGGAGGCCGAGTCGCTGTGCGAGCGCGCGCTGGCGATCCGGAAGAAAGCGCTCGGTCCTGAGCATCCCGACGTGGCAAACAGCCTGGGTAACTTGGCGCTCCTCAACAAGAATCAGGGTCGTCATTCCCAGGCGAGACCCCTCTACGAACGGGCCTTGGCGATACGGGAAAAAGCCCTGGGGCCCGCGCACCCCGACATTGCGACGACCCTGAATAACCTCGCCACACTCGACATGGCCCAAGGCCGCTATACAGCAGCCGAAGCTCTCTACGAGCGCGCGCTGGCGATACGCGAGCAAGGGCTTGGCCCCGAGCACCCCGACGTGGGGAGCAGCCGTAACAACCTAGCCGTGCTCTACGAAGAGCAGGGCCGGCACGCGGAAGCTGGGCCACTTTTCGTGCGCGCTCTCGAGGGGCTGCTGAAGTTTCTCGATCGCGAATTGCCCACCCAGTCCGAGGCCGACCGTTTTAGGCTGCTTGCCAAGTCACATGGACCGAGCCGGATCCTGGCGAACGCTTTGCGACAGAAGGCTAAACCTGGGCGGAGTCTCTTCGACCTGTGCCTGCAATGGAAAGGCAAAGTGACCCGGTTGCAGGTCGCCAGTCTCCGACTGGGCCGGACGAAAGGGGATCCTGCCGTTCGTGCGCAGATCGGCACGCTGCAGGGTTTGCAAAAGGAGTTGTCCGGGCTCGTTTTCCTTCCCGAGGACGAGAAAGCCGAGAACCACGGGGATAGGGTTCAGACGCTTAGAGAACAACGAGTGCAGGCGGAACGCGAACTCAACCGAGCGCTGGGGCTTGACGATTTGCTCGCCACTCCGACGAGTTCGCAATTGCAGTCGAAGCTGCCCGCAGATGCCATCTTGGTGGACTTTCACGTGGGCCGTTTCGTGTTTGCTTGGGTGCTGCGTGCGGATGGGCAACCCGAACTGATTCCGCTTGGCGAAGCCGCGCCGCTGCATGCCGCCCAGGAGAGATTCCTAAGGAGTGCAATTGCACTTGGCGAGCCTCGTGTCGGAGATACCGATCTTGGCGCCGAGTTGCACGACTTGCTCTGGCAGCCGCTGAGCGCCTCAGTTGGTTCGGCGACGACGGTGTTCGTGAGTTCAGATGGTTTCTTGTCCAAGCTGCCGCTCGGCGTGCTCCCCGGGGCTGAAGGCGGGTACCTGCTTGAGAAGCATCGTTTTGTCTACGTCCCGGATTCCACCCGCTTGGCGGCGGCTGGGCCGAAGAGCGACTCCCGTCAAGGTGCCATCCTGGCTGTCGGCGACGTTGACTACTCCCATCGCGGCGAGGCAGCCGAGCGCCGGCCGGTGGCCGTCGTCACGCGCGCCAGGATTGGAGAGTCGTGGCAGCCCTTGCGTGGCACGCGAGACGAATTGCAGTCTCTCCGTAGCCTGCATGACGACACCCTGGGCTGGAGCAGCGATTTCACACAGATCGACGGCAGCGCTGCGACCGAAGAAGGCGTACGGCTCCACATTCCTGGGCAGCGCTACCTGCACTTCGCCACGCATGGCTACTTCGAACCGGAATACCTGCCTTCTCTCATGGGGGATGCCGAACAGAAGCAAACCAATGCGCGTTACGGCCAGCAATTGCAGGCAGTAGGCCTGCTGCCGGGACTGTTGTCCGGGCTGGTCTTCGCCGGCGTCAATGCCGATCCCGACCCTTCCCGCGATGATGGCTATCTCTCCGCGGAAGAGGTCCAGTACCTCGATCTCTCCAGTTGCGACATCGCCGTGCTATCGGCCTGCGAAACCGCGCTGGGCAGCGCGCGCTCCGGGGAGGGCTTGATGTCACTGCGCAGGGCTTTCGAAGTAGCCGGGACCAAAACCGTCGTGAGTTCTCTCTGGCGTGTCGACGACCGGGCCACGGTCCTACTCATGCGCGGTTTCTACGAGAACTACTGGCTACACGGCATGGGAAAAGCGGAGGCCTTACACCACGCCAAGCTCGAGATGATCCAGGGGCGACGGCCGCCGCGCGAGTGGGGTGCTTTCGTACTGAGCGGCGACTGGCGATAGGAGCCCGATTGAGTGTGCCAGAGCCCGCTCGTGCGAGTGCGGGCCCTCCGTAGTCTGCGTTCCGTGCCGGGCCGCCCAACAACAAGATTGTTCACGGTTGTCGTATTGGATCGGACAACGTGCCCGTGCTTCATCTCGAGTCGCGCATCAACGCCACGGCAAGCCGTCGATGCGCTCGTAGATCTTGTTGTGCAGCTCTTCGAGTTCCTCGGAGGGCTCGACGGCGACAACTTCAGGAACCTCGTCGTCGACCATGCCCATCTCCTGTGCGAGGACGCTCGAGTCGAATGCGATGGCCGCGAGACGGAGAAGGCGAACCAGAGGAGTGTTGGGGCGGGAGCTTTTTGATGGGGGAGCCGTGGAGCGAGTAGAAGGTGCCAGCTCGCCTGTACGCGCTCCGTGCAGCTTTGTTTTTAGCGCTGGTGACCTATTCGCTCACTCAGAACTCCAGGGTGCTTGCTACTCGGGTTCTAGGCGCGCGCCACTTCTTGCAGGCGTTGGTTAGCGCCCGTCGGTCCCAGCTGGATTATTGTTCTACGCCAGCGCAGTGACTCAGCCGCGCAATTCCTCGGCTACGCCGACTAAGCGTTCCTGTCCTTGTTTGTCGAATAGGCTGACGGAAATGGCTACGAAGAACCCAACGACGAAGGAGGGCAGCAGGACATCGAGGTCGATCAGGTATTGGGCCCATTGGTCGAGGCCGGCGGAGTGCAGTAGTGGTGGGGCGGCGAACTTGAAGAGGGGTACAGCTAAGAAGCCCGCGATCATGGCGAGCTTGGCGCCCAAGGCTGTCAATTTCGCCCAGAAGAGACTTAGGATCATGACTGGACAGAAGGTGGCAGCGATGCCTGACCATCCGAAGATGATCGTCCAGAAGACCCCCTTCTCTTTGTCGATCCATAGGATGCAGATGCCCACGAGGAAGGAGACTAGTGAGAGTCCAATGGTCACTCGTCGGGAGAGGGACATGAGGCGCGCATCGCTCATGTTGGGATCGCGGGTCTTTTGCCAATAGTCGCGAACGCCGGCGCTCGAGGCGACTAGCAATAGCGAGTCGATGGTGGACATGATGGCGCTCAAGACCATGGCGATGAAAATCCCCGCGAAGAAGGCCGGTAGGAGACCTTGAGCCATCTCGGGAAGGATGTTGTCCGAATTGTTGTTCAGCATCTCCGGGGTGTAGATCGCGCGGCCGAAGAGTCCGATCAGCACCGCCCCTGAATCGGCCAAGAGAGTCCAAGCCACAGCGGTCAAGGTGCCAGGAAGGATTTGCTTCTTATCCTTCATGGAGATGTAGCGCACGAAGACCTGGGGTGAACCCATGAATCCGATACCGATCGCCGCGAAGCCGACAATGGAGACGATGGTTCCCACACTCCAGGAGCCACTGCTCGGCCCGTCAGCGCCGGGACCGTGCAGGCTGAGCAAGTGCGGATCGATGGCTCGCAAGCTTTCGGTGATCGCGGTGAAGCCTCCCGCGTAGTTCAAGGCGACTAGGGGTAGGGCCACCAAACCCACGACCATCAACGTGCCTTGGAAGACGTCTGACCAAACCACGGCAGTGAATCCGCCTTGGGTGATGTAGAGCATGACCACTGCGAAGCCCACCGTCGCTCCTACGTAGTGGTTCCAACCGAGGAATCCGTGGAAGGCTGCGCCCGTGGCATGCACTTGGGCACCAGCGTAGATCGGAACGAACACGAGCAGGGCCACAGCGGCGATCAGCCGCAGGCTATGGCCGGAGTCACGCAAGCGCGCCTCCAAGTAGTCCGGAACAGTAATCGCGTCGTAGTTATCGCTCAGCCGCTTGAAGCGTCCGGCCATGAAGATCCAAGCCCCGCCGACGCCGATCAACTCTCCCAGCACAACCCAAAAGGCCTTGGCACCGACAGCGTATCCCATGCCGGTCAGGCCCAAGAGGAGCCAGGCGCTCTCGCCCGTTGCACGAGCCGAGAAGGCCACGTTGAAGAAGCCCAAGCTCTTGTCCGCGACAAAGTAGTCGCGCATGTTGCGCGTCCGCTTGGCAGCCTTGTAGCCAATGAACAACAGAATGGCGGCATAGATGCCGACGGCCAGGAGTTTCAGAATCGTTTCGGTGCTGATAGGGATTTCCTTTAGGACTCGAGCTCGGTGGTAGGGCGAAGTGGACGGACAGAATTCGCACGTTCCTGCAAGCTACCACTTTGCTCCTCCAAACCCGTAGTGTCCCATCGCACGATCGTGACGCCTCCTGGCCCCAGGCTCGGGCTTGCGCCCTGGCCCAATGGGGCGTTCTCGGACCATTTGCGCCTCCCTAGAGTCCAGGAGCGGCGCTTTTTAAGCGAGCGGGAGAGTTTGGTCAAGATTCCGGGCGTGAACTCTCGAGTCCACATGAGTCCATTTGACGCACCAGCACGTCACTGACCGGGCCGCTGATGACATGTGTGCAACCCGTCACATGGGTAACGCTTTTGACCGGGCGCATAGGTCACACGATCCCTACCTACCCGGGACAGGAACTGCACCCGACGAGGGGGTGCAGTGGGGCGCAGCAGCCGCTTGCTGGGGAACTGCGCCAAGCCTGCCCTCAGAGCGGCCCCCCGGTTCCTGGTGGACCTCCGGGGGCCAGGAAGGCCAAAGAGCTCACTTAGTGACGGCCCCATGCAGCGGGGGTGCTTGGCGGAGGCCCTTTGATCGCACACGCTCTCGCCAGTCTCCTGGCGCCCGCGACTGGGCCACGCGTCCCCGGTGGGATCGCTTCCCGTGTCCGCAGCCCGCGCG
>JBLIMI010000056.1:0-11136 GCA_047638655.1 Minisyncoccia bacterium
GGGTGCACCCTCTTTGAGTGTCTTACTGGTAGCTATGCTTTCAAGGGTGAGACTCTGAGTGACGTGCTCGCGTCGGTCCTCGAGGGCGAGCCCGATTGGTCGCGGCTGCCCGGCTCCGTTCCTGCGCGCTTGTGTGAGTTGATCGAACGCTGCCTGAGGAAGGATGCCAAGCGACGCCTGCGCGACCTGGGGGAAGCGCGCATCCTGCTGGAGGAGCTGGCGGCCGGGACCCTCCCGACGGAGGCTCCCGCGCGAACAGGTCGCTGGCCTGGTGGTCTGCTCGTGCCGGTGCTCATCACTATGACGGTAGCCGCCGTGGGCGCCTCCTTCTGGAGCTGGAACCACTGGGACAGCGGGCCGCGACGGCATCTGGAGCGGCTTGATCCGCTGACGAACACCTCCGTCTGGACCATGGGGGCGAGCTGGTCTCCCAAGGGCGAGAGCATCGCGTACTCCGAGATGACCGAGCGCGGGCTCGACATCTTTGTGAAGAGCGTGGCGCGTGATGACCTGCGGTGCGTCGTCGATGGACCAGGCGATGACGTCGCTCCGCGCTTCTCGCCGACGGGGCGAGACCTCGCTTACGTCTCGAGTTCGGAGAAGGGTTTCACCCTCTACCTCATCGAGGCCGGGGGTGGTGGGGACCCTCGGCCACTGGTAACGCTTGGACTCTCTACCCTGGACCTCAACTCAGCCTCCTACGTTCTCGGTGATCGTCCCTGGTTGTCGAACGGGAATGAGTTGTTGGTCTCGATGAAGAACCAGGACGGACGTATGGCGATCCACCGGGTCGATTGCCGCGAGGGCGTGGCGAAACCGCTCACCTTTCCGGGACCGGGCGAGGCCGACTTCTCCGGGTCCCTTTCGTTCGACGGCGAAAAGATCGTTTTCGTCCGCAGGAACCCGGGTGGGGCTGACCTCTGGACGATGCCGGCTGGAGGAGGTGAGCCGCGTGGCCTCTTGATCGACAAGTTCGGTTGCAACGCGCCCGCATGGCGGCCAGACAACCGGCACGTCGTGTTCATTCGTACGACACGCGACAGCTACTACGATGCCTGGGAGATCGACACCAAGACCCTCAAGGAGCGCAGGATTACGTACGAGACGAAACGGGTTTGGAGCCTTTCGGTCAACGAGGACGACCGCATCGCGATGACCACCCTGGACCACGACACGTTTCTGTACTCGGTGGTGCGCAGCGGCGCTGCTGTGCTGTCGCAGATCAACAGTCACACGGGTGACAATTTCGGGGCGCGCCCTGCGCTGGCCGGAGAGCGGATCGCATACAACTCCAATCGCACCGGCAATCCCGAAATTTGGACGATCGACCCGCTCAAGGGGGAGACTCAGGTCACCTTCGGGCCCTGGGCGGACCTGTCTCCGGATTGGTCCCCCGATGGCGAGCACTTGGTCTACGTCTCGAACGAACGGGGGCTTAACGAGGTCTATGTTTTGGACACGGTGAGCCTCACCCGGCGCGTACTCGTTGAGGACAAACCCCTCATGGGTGTCAACTCGCTCAACGCCCCAATCTTCGCGCGTTGGTCGCCCGCTCTCACCGATCAACGGATCGCCTTCATCGTCACCGAGGAGCAGGGCAACACCCTTTGGACTGCCAAGCCTGACGGATCGGACCTCCGCCCCGCCTTGTCAAACGTCGACGGCTTCGACTGGTATCTGGATGGCACGCGCGGGATCATCTCAAGACAGAACGGAGAAGTCAGTGAAATCCTCGCCGTCGATCTCGAGAACCCTAACGAGCAAGTGCTGCTCTGGTCGGGCCCCCACACCGAACCGGAGGTGGCGCCGGACGGGACCGCCTTGTCGTTCTGTTCAGGGGCCGGCCATATGAGCATGAATGTCTTCGTGCTCGAGCTCCGTCTTCCTGTCGGGGCGGAGAGGTTGCCCTCTGCGGTGGGTGAGCCAGTTCAGCGAACAACGGGGGAAGGGGCGTGGCACGCGCACAACGGCGGCTGGATGTCCGATTCGAACGCCCTGGTTTTTACCCGCGACCAGGACTACGGTGACGTCTACGAGCTGATCGAGACCGAGTAGGTGGCCGTTCGCGCTGCACTCTGGAATCAGCAGCGGCGCCCTGCGTGGGGCCAGCGCTGAACCGAATCCGTGGCGCGTGAGTTCTACTTCTGTTTCAAGTAGACCTTGGCGAGTTGTTCACCAAGCTGGACGATTGCCGAAGTGTCCAGCACAAGTTTCTTCTCCTGCTCAGGCAACGAGAAGGCTTTGATGTGAATGAAGTGCTCATCCATGTCCGCGATGTTTGCGATTTCAGTGGTGACGTCCACTTGGTTCACTTGCTCGTGATCCGTGGGGGGTTGTTGGCTCACAAACCAGCGCAAGGCGGGCAAGCCCAGGTCTTCACGGCTCGCTTGGACGAAGGACTGAATTCGGTTTGCCGCATCCTTGCGATAGGGATTGAAGGACATGTCGTTTTCGCCCACGTGATAAAAGATCCCGGCGAGTTCTACGCTGTGCCCCTTGGCCTCCAGTTCCGCCACGGACTCCCGGACGAAATTCAAAAACCTGGGGTACAGGTTGCGGTCTTTGGTCTCGCTGCCCGCGGGAGTCCAATCGATGATCTGTGAGCCACTGTGTGTGAACTTCGCGATGGCCAGGGGCTTGCGCAGCTTCTTTTGGAGCGTCTGACCGAAGCTGAGTTCAGGACCAAAGGTGTCGTAGTACCCGCTCGGTCCGAGCGCCTCCCAACCATTCGAAAGCTTGTAGCCACCGCCGATGCTGTACTTGTAGGGCACACGTGCTTCGTCTTTGAGCAGATCCTTCCCCCCACGGACACTCCCGAGATCTTGAGTGAAGGCACGCTCGCCCTCCATGTTGCGGTGCCCCGCCAGCACGAAGAGTTGAATGGTCTCGCCCTTCTTGTGTGGCCACTTCGCAAGGGCCGGCCGGGGATCCTCGCGAATCCCGAGATTCGCCAAGTACGCATCAGCGTAATTCACGCCGTGTTCCAACTGCCCCAAAGTACCGTAGTGATAGTGCAGCCCAGCGCCACCCCCGATCTCGACTCCAACATGAGACGTCCGCACGTAGTCCGCTAGCGGATCGGTTTTGGTCACGAGTTCCTGCCCCTGACGAATGGCATACATGCGAGGTCGCAAGTCCATACCCCAGATCGTCTTCGTGCACAGTTCACCAATGTAGAAACGCAAGTCCGGTGTTTCGAGATCGCGACGCAGCTTGGCCACGAAATTACGCAGGTTCAATCCGTAGTTCTCTTGGTACTCGGCCTCGAACATGTCGTTCTCGCCCTGGTGCCACATGAAGCCCTCGATGCGATACTGGATGCCTCTCTTTTTCAAGCCGGCAAGGGAGGTGCGAATCAAATTCAAAGCCAAGGGATACATCTCGAATCCAATGGGCTTGTCGGGATTCCAGTCCCCACCGAGATGTGTTCCACCGGCGGCACACTTGATGATGGCAATGGGCGCGTCGATGTTTTCGGAAACCTTGCGGGCGAAACTAAGCTCCGGGCCTACAACGCCGTCAACGGCCTGAAGCTCAACCCAGCCATCGGAGTGTTTCTTGTTCTCACGACCGATGGTGTAGGAGAATTTCACGCGCTTCTGGGGCTGCTCCAGTCCAGCGAAGGGCGGAAAGCGCTTGATGTCCGCCACCTTCGAGTCCGACCCGACCATGTTGGACTGACCTGCAAAGATAAAGACGCGGGTGACTTCGGCGTTCTTGTGAACAGCACTTGAGGTAGTCGAGCTGCAAAGGAAGACGAGGGCGAGGGCAAGGAGAGTTCTCATACCGTGAGGATAGGCTGGCCCGAGGTCTCTGGCAACGCAAACCGATGCGAGAGACCTCGGGCCAACCTTTCTCGTTCAGATCTCGCTGGAGTCAGCGCAGCGTGCCGACGTGGAGCGCCCGGCCACTTGCCCCGCGCTCCAGCACCGCGGCTGTCCGGCCCAGTCGTTGATCACATCAAGCTTCTGGCCCGTGCGCGCGTCTTGCGGGCTGATCGTACGGGTCCGGAGCCCACGCACCAATCTCTATGCTTGCTTCGACTGCGGCTCAGCGCTTCACTTTCTTGGAGCCCGTGATGTGCAAGTTGGCTTTTGGTATGGAGAAAATGAACGCGGTCACCGCAGAAGCCGACAGGCGCGAGTCCGAGCCGTAGCCCGCGTTGTCACGGTTGGGCTGGTAGTAAAACGTGCCGTCCGCGCACTGCGCTAGAGTGAACCACCAGCGGTTGGCTTCCATGAGCTGCGCGAAGGCTTTTTTCTCCACGTTCGCGGCCAAAGCCGAGTAACCCATGCCCATGATGGGGGAGCCGTGCGTGTCGGGAAAGCTCTCGGGGTGCTCGCCAATGATGGCGGCGTGTGAGAGTGCACGACGTTTGTAGATGCTCTGCTTGTAGGGACTCATCCAGTTGGCGATGCCGGCGGCTCCGGTGCGTCCCATGTCCGCCCAGTCTCGATCGCCGGCGGGGGAGTCGGCGTACCAAACGTACCCGTTGGAGCCCGCGGCGCGATCAAGAAATGCGTACGCCGCTTCATGGCGTTTGCGGTCGATTTCGATCCCGCAGCGGTCCATCAGCGCAAAGCTCAAAGCCCCTTGGCCGGTCAACATGCAGATGGGGCCGTAGCCTTCAAAGCCGGGATTGTGTCCCCAACCGCCGTGTGCCTGTAGCTCACCATCGGGAACGGCATGGGGGTGCGACTCGTAGGACTTGGGATTGATCTGGGACATGTCGGTGTATTGCGACGAGATCAGAAAGTCGTACACCTCTTGTAGTTCGGATAAGACCCACTTTTCACCGCTGGCTAAGTAGTACTCGCTCATCACTAGCGCCGCGCTCATGTAGCGCCAATTGATGAGGCCCGAACTGTCTTCAGCACTTGTCGTGCGGGCATGCATCTTCACATTGCGCTTGACAGCGGCCATGTGTTTCTTCGTTCCACTTGCAAGCAGGGCGAGGGGCGCAAACGTGTTGTGGGTTGGGATCCCAAACGAACCGTCCTCGTGCTGCTCCTGCACAAGGAAGTCGAGCAGCTCTTCGAGAATGAGCTCGCTCCTCCCGCAATCCAGCGGATACGACTTGCTGAAGGTCCCATATTTTTGAGCGACCTTCAAAGTGACATCGATCAGCTTGTCGTCGCGCAGAAGTGTGAGTGCGAGTTTTCCTTTGCGTTTGGAGTCTTGGCTCGCCTCGAGAGCAACCGCGAAGTCGAGCAAGGGCCCGTCGGGGCCGAACTTGTCCATGCCGTAGCCGTTTCTGTGGGGCGTCTCAAAGCGGTTGCGGCCGGCGCCTATGATGTAGTCGCCAACCCGGACTTTTCCTTCACCGGGCGTGTCCTCGAAAACGTGCTTCACTAACAGATAGGTCGGCTCCTCCTCGGTCAACTGAGCACGCAGCCCGGTGATCCCCAGGTTGTAATACCAACCATCTACCTCCGCGTCCGGTCCTTCCTTGGCTCGCTGGCCCCACGGATGATTCGCACTGGGGTAGTCCACTTGCGCGTTGGCGAAGTGGGAAGTGAGCGAGAGCGTAGCCAAGAGCCAGCAGGCGTGGAGAGCGGTACGAATGGGCATGATGAGGCGAATCGAGGTGAATTGGCTAACGGGTTCCACACCATACTCGCATCCGAGTCGCTCCGGAGTGGCGCTGGTGCTTTTGGGGAAGTGGCTGTTCGTGCTCCTCTCAGAGTTCTGCAAGCACGCCTTGTTCAGCTGCTTCGAGCCAATGCCCAGGCAATCGTCTCGGGGGACTTTGCGGAGTCCGTGAGCAGGTAGTGAGGATCGGGACGAATACCGACCCGGCCCAAGTCGAGGCGGTCCGAATCCCAGCAGACCATCACCGTCGGATGGCTTTCCTTACGGCCGACTGTGTGGCTTGCGCAGGCGCGAGTCAGAAGTTCGAAGCGTGTGTCGGAGAGCTCGAAGAAAGTACCCCGTAGTTCCAGCGCGAGACGCGCCGCCCGTGGACCGTGCTCCGGGTCGTGATCATCGTTCAGACGGCAAGAGTCGTGAAACCAGGCAAAGAGCTGCACGACTCCCAGATCGATGTCGAGCTGCGGCTCGAGTTTCGCGAGGCGTTTGCCGTTGTTCCACACTCGTGACCAGTGCGCGATCCCATGCACCCCGTGCCAATCGATGGCGAAGGAGCTACGTAACTCCTCGAGCATGGCGGTGCGGTGGCGCGGACTGAGGAAGGGGTTCGCTAGCAGCTCCATGCTTGCAGTGTACCGGTCCGCCCCGGACCCCTTCCTATCCAATTCTCCGGTCGGCCCATAACTGGCGGTCAATGCTCGGCTTCCTCCCGCTCTTAGGCATGCCGCCGAGGCGTTCGTGGCACTGCACGTCAGCGCTGCCCAGTTCCGAGTTTTGCAGTAACGGTCGGTTCAGGGGACCAGATCGAGCAGCAAGCCTTCGATTCGTTCTGTGTGACTGTCCTCTTGGCTCCAGTTGCGCATAAACCAAGTGAAACGGTCGCGGGCGCTTGAGTGGGGCCCGCGACATGACTGCTGTTTGTTTCAGGGCGCGAATGTCACACTCAAGCCGTTCGGCAAGTTGAACCGCAAGCCGCAGGGCGAATTGAGCGGGTCGCGATACCACACTTGAAACGTTCGGAAGTCCCCGCTTTACCAGCCCTGAGCAGGTGCGTACCCGGGTCCCCAAGAGGCGTTGCCCAGACCATCAGGAAGCGCACCTTCAAGCGAAAGATCTGTCCCCCAAGGGAGCGCAGGCCAGCGCCAAAGATCGTGCCCGCGCCGGCATTCACCTGGGTTACACCGCTGAAAAAGAGCGCCGGCTTGCCGGGCATCAGACCGCTCTTGGTGAAGATAGCGTCATCTGCCGACACACGATTCGAGCCGTTGCCCTCCAACGTTGCGCCGCCGCCACTGGAATTGGCACAGCCGAATCCCGCGTCCCCTTTGTTACCGCAGGGCAGGTGATGCCAGAGCAATAGCTGGCGAAGGGATCTTCCAGTTGGTGCTCATACCAAGGGACTGTGTTGTCCGTATCTGAAGCGGATAGAACTTCCACGTCACCATCCATGTCCGTGGAGTGCATGGCGATGCTGGAATCCCCGTTGAGCACCGAGTTGATCACTTGTTGCGGGCCGAATGAGCCCGCGCCCATGTCTTCGTACCACGCAGGGGTGTGGTCGACGACGGAAGCCGACAGCACGTCCGGGTTCCAGTCTCCATCGAGTTTTGCACTTCGTCATGCAGCTTGCGAAAGCGCAGAACGGCTAACCAGACTTCTTGCATCAAGTCATCCGCCCGCTACTCATCAAGCACGAGCCGTCGGGCCAGCTTCTTGAGCCAAGCCGCTTGTTCTAGGAGCAGTTCAAGGTTTGCGGCTTCTGTCCGAGGAGTCATACGTAAGGCCAATTCTGGCGATCTATTCAGCCTAGGAGGGGATTGCAGCACGTCAACGATCGACGTGCTGCAGCAGGTTCTGCGTGGATTGGAGCGCCCCCGCCTCCCAGATCCAGCGGACCTCTGAGTCCACTCTGCGAAGTCAGAGGTTCTTGATAGAGCTCAGATGTCTCATCTTGGGGTTACCGGCAATGAGCTCCCACTGCGACCTTCACGTACGAGCCAGGAAAAGCTTTGCGAGACGAGGCACTTGTAGGTGCCGGAGGACCCGACAGGCCAGGCCTCCCGGGAGTCCACCTTCCTGTTTTTGTGCAACACGATGGCGTTGTCGCATGATTCGATATGCTTCAAGTCCTGAATCCACCGCGCTCCAAAACCGGCCCGAGGCCGAGGTGCATAGCTGTGAGAACAAGCCTGACAACGAAGGGCGGCGCAAGTCGCAGGGAATTTCTGAGGCAGGTCAGTAGTGGCATGTGCCTTACGACCCTGGGCATTGGGCTCAGTACGGAGCTGGGTTTTGCAGCCTCAGCTTTCGGGGGTCCCGGCTTAGGCGGCGATCCGCTCGGGCTTGGCGCCCATAGACGGCTCGCCGATCTATTGACGCAAACGCCCATCGGTACTTTGCAACAGAAGATCATGCAGGAGATCGACGGGGGCACGTCCACTTCCCAACTCATCGCAGCCGGCGCCCTCGCCAACGCCCGAGCATTTGGTGGCGAGGATTACGACGGCTACCACGCCTTCATGGCCTTGATGCCCGCCTTCCAGATCTCCCAGTCCATGGTGGGAAGAGCAGCGGCGCTGCCGGTGATGAAAGTGCTGTATCGCAACACCGCGCGCATGCAGACCCTGGGTACAGATACAAATCCATGCCTGACTGCACACCCGGGCGAGGCCCCCGCGCTCAAGAACGATAGCCACGCGATCGTGGCCAATGTGCGCAAACGCGACAAAGGTGCCGCGGAAGCTGCCTTTGATCGCGCAGTACGTGAAGACGCCGAAAGCAGTTTCGAACAGTTGATTCCGGTCGTCTGCCAAGAGGTGGACGTGCACCGAGTCGTGCTTGCTTGGCGCGGGTGGGACTTGTTGCAGCTCACCGGTGTTGCGCACGCGCGCACCCTGATGCGCCAGTCCATCCGCCAATGTGTGGATCGCGAAGCGAAGAGCCAAGATTCGCCCATTCGCAAGGAATTGCCCAGCGTGCTTGACGACAGTGGCGTACTGGAAGCGCCCCTGGGGGACAGGGCGGTGGACGCCGCTTGGATCGACGAGTTGGCCCGCGAGCTGTCCGACGCCAGCCGCAAGCAGGGAGCCACTCGGGTGGCCCGAGCTCTGATCGAAGGAGTTGAGCCGAAAGCGATAGGGCAAGCACTTTCACTAGCTGCGACCTACCTGATGTTGCGGCAAAACGGCCGCACGACAGCAGCGGCGGGCAAACCCGTGGGCAGCGTTCACGGTGCTGGAGTCGGAGTGCATGGTTCGGACACAGCGGCTGCTTGGAGGGGTATGGCGCGCTTTGGTAGCGAGCGCCAGCGCAAGCTCGCCCTGGTTGCCGGCGCCTATCATGTGGCGGGTCAGGGCCAACGGGTGGCAGCGCAGCCTTTTGGCTACGGCAAGTTGGAGATCGAGACCCGCGCCAGTTCTGAACTGCTAGGCATGCTCGCGGAGTCCGTTCGCAAACAGGATCAAGCGGGGGCGGCTGCCGTGGCGAGCCGTTACGCCCAGCTCGGTCATTCCCTGGCGCCGGTGTTGTCGATGCTGCTTGATTTCAGCGTTGCCGCCGACGGGGCCTTGCACGCGGAGAAGTACTATCGAACTCAGGTCGAAGCGCTTGAGGGGGACAATGCTTCTTTCCGACCCTTGCACCTAGCGGCCCTTGCGCGAGTCTGCGCCAGTCAGTCTGCATTCGAAGCGAGCGGGCGCGGTCAAGCGCTTGAGCTGATCGGCTAACTTGATCCACTCATGAGTCGATGCGCCAGCAGCCCGAGAAGCTCGCTTCTCAGGTTCTGGTGCATGTCGGAGCGGTTGATTCGCGCACGAACTCCCGATTGCACAGAAGTGGCCGTGTTTGTCACCGAGGCCGCTTCCAATCGGCATCGTGATTGTCGTGTCCATGATTCATGGTCAGCCTTCGTTCACGGCTTCGAGCACGTGTTGGAATCGGAGACCTCACGGTGCCCAGATGGGGGGCTGACCTTCTCCCACTAGGGCGCGCTCCACCGACTTTGCCCCTGGAATCAATGAAATTTGGGGATTGCTCCGTAATCGCCGGGACTCGTGGGACTTGAACAGTACGACCATGAGTTCCCTCGATCACAAAAGCCTGGAGCAACTGCTCTCCGAGATGGGATGGCTGGAGCAGTTCGCCCGCGGCCTTACCCGGGAGCCAGAGTTGGCCGAGGAGGCGGTCCAAGAGACCTACCTAGCCGCCCTACAGCGTGGTCCACAGCAAAGGATTCCCCTGCGTGGTTGGTTTCAAATGGTCGCACGCAATGTCATCCGCAAAGCACGCCGGGGGGAAGGCAGGCGGCGGGATCGGGAACAGGTCTGGGCTGAGAATCGTGACGAAGTCGTCAGCGCGCCGGACCCTGAAGTTCTGTTCGAGTTTCGCGAGCGGTTGGCCCTTGCTCTCAAAGAACTAGATGCCCCTTTGCGTGAGACGATTCTCATGCGCTATGTGGAAGGACACTCGCTACGGGAGATTGGGCGACTCACCTCGTCGCCAATTTCTACCGTGGATACCCGATTGCGCCGGGGGCTAGAGATTCTTCGAGAGAAGCTCGATCGCAAGCGGAGTGACCATCATCTGCGTTGGGCGTCTTGTTGGACGGGGCTTCGCTGGGCGGGGGTCGTTGGCTTCGCGGTTGCGGCGCTGTATACGCTCGTGCAACAAACCCGTGATTCTGATGAACAAGCACTTCTTCCGACGGCAAGTGAAGAGAGCTCTGTCCTGGTTTGGGAACTCCCTATGGAGATTGGCCTGGAGTCCGCGCTGCAGTCCTTCGACCTGGACAGGAACTTCTACATGGAAGTCGAGGCCGAGTAGGAGACCATGGTTACGCGGGGGAGCAGCCGTTCACGCTCCCTAGAGGATCTGCGCCATCGTCATGGTGCGGATCCTTGCAGCGCCAATGGATGCCCGACGCTCAGTCTTTCTTCTCGGCCGAGCCCTCGTCTTCTTTCTTGAACACGTCGGATTTCTTGTCGCCGCCGGACAACAAGTAGGCGACGAGATCTTTGATTTCTTCGGCATTCAAAGTATCGAGCAAAGCGGAGGGCATCTGCGAAACCGAGGACTCAGTGATCGTGACGATCTCGGAGCGCTTGAAGACGAGCGCGGGGGCCGCGTGGTCTCGGGGGTAAACACTGACCTCGTCTCCATCCTCGACAATCAGGCCCTCGCTGAACTCGCCGTTCGTATCGACGACGATGTGCGAGCCATATTGATCTGAGATCACCTTGCTGGGTTCGACGATGGAGTCGATCAAATCGGACACGGAAAACCTGCTGGCAACGGTCGTGAGGTCCGGGCCAATTGCACCACCTTCACCGTCGAAACGGTGGCAGGCGCTGCACGATGCAGCGTGGAAGAGGTTGCGGCCCCTCTCGTAGTCGCGACCACCAAGCTTTGGTCCGACCGCTTCGACCGCGGTGACATGGTTCCAAGCTCTTCCCGGGCCAACGGGCTGGGTGATCGTGTCCGGCAGCGCAGCAACAAGGGATTGGCCGATGAGCGTCGACAGCGTTCGTCGCTCGCTAACCGTCAGAGTCG
>JBLIMI010000057.1:0-11119 GCA_047638655.1 Minisyncoccia bacterium
TGCGGCTGCGAGTGAACGGCAATTCCCATGATCTTGAGTCCGGAGACTCAATCGTCCTCCCGCAAGGTGCCACGATTGAAGTGCTAGGGAGCCCTCCTGGCTCGCAAGTGGTCGAATTCGCACAAGGCAGCCCCGGAGCGTAGTTCGTCAGTCCGTGTCCACCGGCCCGCAAGGTCTTACACTGCGAGCATGCAGATCACGACCCAAAGTATCGCCCACCTCCTGTTGATTTCCTTTGTCCTCGCCTCCGCGTCCCTCGCGCAAGATCAGGAATCGGAGCGAACTCTCGGACTCTTGCAGCATGGAGACCAGGCCCATGACGGCTATACCTTGCTGGCTCCCCTGGGGTCCACGGAGACATTCCTGATCGACATGGAAGGCGAAATTGTTCACGTGTGGGGTTCTGAGTACGCGCCCAGTGGACCGGTCTACCTGCGGGACAACGGCAATCTGTTGCGTCCCGCGCGCCACGAATCAAACACGCGCTTCCAGGGGGGCGGCATCGGAGGTCGCATCCAAGAGTTCAGCTGGGACAGTGAACTGCTCTGGGACTACGTCATCATGGATGACAAGCAAACCCAGCACCACGACATCGCATTGATGCCTAACGGGAACCTGCTGCTCATCGTATGGAAACACCACACGGCGGAGGAAGCACTGGCCGCAGGGCGAGATCCGGCAGTCGTCATGCCGGGGGGGCTGTGGACTGATTCGATCGTGGAGATTCGCCCCATCTTTCCTGACGCTGCCCAAATTGTTTGGCAGTGGAACTCCTGGGATCACCTCATTCAGGATCTCGACGAAGAGAAAATGGGGTACGGATCGATCCCCGACAACGCGGGCCGCATCGACATCAATGGGGACTTCCGTGACATGCCGCCCATGACTCAAGCAGAGCGCGAGGAACTGAAGGAACTGGAGCGGCAAATGGCCGCGCTCGGCTACGCCGGTGGTGGTGAAGAGGACGACGAAGAAAGCGCAGACGCAGATTCTGAGCGGGGTAAGATCACCGACTGGCTACACACCAACGCGGTCAACTACAACGCAGTGAACGACTTGATCGTGGTCAGTACACCGCACATGAACGAGATCTGGGTGATCGATCACTCCACCTCTACGGAGGAAGCGGCTTCGAGTCGCGGGGGTCGCTGGAAGCAGGGAGGCGATTTGCTCTATCGCTGGGGCAACCCTCGCAACTACGGCGCAGGCAACAATGAGGACAAACGTCTGTTCTATCAACACGATCCAAGCTGGTTGCCTGCCGCCGCAAGCGGTGAGCTACGACTCTTGCTCTACAACAACGGACGCGGGCGTCCCACCGGCGACTTCTCAACAGCCGTTGAACTCACCTTGCCCTTCGACCCCACGCGAGGCTTCGTTCGTGAACCTCTCGAAGCTTTCGCTCCCCAGGAGCCAACTTGGGAGTGGGGGGGCCTGGACGTGCTCTATTCCGCGTTTATCTCGGGCGCACAACGACTGCCGAACGGCAACACGCTCATCTGCGAAGGCGCGAGCGGACGCTTGGTCGAGGTCACCATGGAAGGTGATGTCGCCTGGGAATACGTCAACGAGTGCTTCGGCGAAGCGGCGCCCAAGAGCACCATCTCTCCCTCCACTCAGCCCGGCGCACTCTTTCGCGCCACGCGCATTCCACTCGGGTCCCCCGCCCTTCAAGGCAGCGGGCTGGATTCGAACAACTAGTCGCGACGAACGCTCAAATCAACGGCACACCGGTCATCTCGTCCGGCTTCGGGATGCCTGCAATCTTGAGCAAGGTGGGCGCAACATCCCCCAACACCCCCATGGGACGGGGAGTTGCACCAATCAATTCATCGCTGCAAAACACCACCGGCACTGGATTCGTCGTGTGCGCCGTGTGGGGCTGATTCGTTAACGGGTCCCAGAGCTGCTCGGAATTGCCGTGATCAGCAGTGATGGTCGCCACGCCACCGCGCTTCACCACTTCTGGGACAATGCGCGAGAGGATTTCATCAATGCTCGCGATCGCTTTCAGTGAAGCGTCCCACTTGCCGGTGTGCCCCACCATGTCGGCGTTAGCGAAGTTGATGATGTAGACATCGGTTTCATTCTTGGCTAACGCCTTCAGGATCTCGTCAGCGACCTTGGGCGCACTCATCTCGGGCTGAAGATCGTATGTAGCGACCTGTGGGCTTGGAATGAGAATGCGCTCTTCCCCTTCCACGGGATCTTCTGCCCCACCGGAGAAGAAGTAAGTGACATGGGCGTACTTCTCCGTTTCCGCAATCCGTTTTTGGGTCAGTCCCGCATGGGCCACCACCTCGGAGAACACGCCAGACAACATGGTTGGCGGATAAGCCACGGCGAAGGAAAAGTCGGACCGATACTGAGTCATGGTGACCACCTCAATCGCGGCCACTCGACTGCGTTCGAAGCCATCGAACTCGGGATCGGTCAGGGCGTCACACAACTCGCGCATGCGATCCGCGCGGTAGTTGAAACAGAGCACTCCATCGCCGTCCTGGAGTCGTCCATGGTCCGCATTGCCAATCACGACGGGTTCCACGAACTCATCCCCTTTTCCCTCGGCATAGGAAGCTTGAATCGCATCCACCGAGGTCGGGCGCGAAACGCCCCGGCCCGCTACAAAGAGGTCGTAGGCCTTGCGAACTCGATCCCAGCGGTTGTCGCGATCCATGGCAAAGTAACGGCCGATGATGGACGCCACGCGGCCCACTCCTGCGGCCTCGATGTCCTTTTCCAATTGTCCGAGATAGCGGTCCGCGGAACGCGGCGAAGTGTCCCGTCCATCGAGGATGGCATGCACCTGAACTTGGTCTTGGCCTAGGCCATTCGCTGCAGCGAGCTTCAAGAGTTCGCGCAGGTGTGCATCGCTGGAATGGACCCCCCCATCCGACACGAGCCCGATCAGGTGCAGCTGCTTGCCCTCCCGAACCAAGCGCGCGAAGAGCTGAACGAACGCGCCTACCTCCTGAAATTCAGCGTCCCGAATCGACTTGTCAATGCGGCTGACGTCCTGATAAACGGTGCGCCCCGCCCCCAGATTCAGGTGTCCCACCTCGCTGTTGCCCATCAAGCCCAGGGGCAAGCCCACCTCTTTCCCCGAAGCAGAGAGCAATGTGTTCGGGTAACGCCCAAGCAACTCCTGGAAGTAATGAGCTTCCTGATGGATGGCGTTGTGCTCGGCAACGGGACTGAATCCCCAGCCGTCGAGAATGATGAGGAGGAGAGGGTGATGCTTCAAGGCTGAGTTCTTCACTGGGAGGTTGCGGCAGGTCATACTGATAGCCCGCGAGAACGCCGAATGGGCGGCGCTCTGGCGCGCGAACCGCAATGAAGAACTCCTTCCAGAAACAGATGCCGCTGAATCAGAAGTGCTTGCGTCGTGACTCTCTCAAACGCTCCAGTGCACGCCTGCGGCGGGCCGGTCGATCGCTAGCAGTCTATCGCGCTATGCCCGGAGGCCACAACTCGCTCTCGATCCTCCTGTTGGTGTGGATCGTCGGCCTGGGCTCCAGCTCGTGCAGCGCGTTGAAGGAGCTGAGGAACTTCAACAACTACTCCGAAGCCGATGACGCCGCCCTGGGGCTTCAAGCCTTCGGGGAGGTTCGTACCAGCGAAAACGTTCTCAATGCGGGGCCAGAGGTGGATCAGGTCAACCGAGTCACGGAGCGCTTGGTGGCCTCGGCCATGGAGCTAAAGGCCGGCATCGCCAGCCAATTCGAGTGGGAAGCCATCGTCATTGATGCTCCCGACACCGTCAATGCGTTCTGTTTGCCGGGAGGAAAGATGGCCGTCTACACGGGAATCCTGCCCGTGGCCCAAGGCGACGCGGGCTTGGCTGTGGTCATGGGACACGAGATTGCCCACGCCACAGAACGCCACGGAACTGAGCGCCTGACCCGCCAAGGACTGACGGTGTCGGCGATCGAGGTCTTGCTCGAGGATGAAACCCACCAACAAATTGCCTCCGGCGCATCCCAACTCTTTCTTGGGCTGCCATGGGGCCGCAGTGACGAGCTGCAAGCCGATGAAGTCGGACTCATGATTCTCGCCAACGCAGGCTACGACCCCCGGGAGGCCCCCCTCTTCTGGGTAAGGATGTCGCAACTGACCGGAGGCGGTGATGACTCAATGATCGGGGAGTTCCTCTCCACCCATCCTTCCAATCAAACTCGCATCGACGCTCTCAAAGCCGCCATTCCGGCAGCCATGCCCTTGTATGAGGCCTACTTGGCAGGAAACCCTGAGTAGCCCGTATCGCGCAAGTAACTATTTAATAAACACTTACAGCATTCCATCCCAAGTCAGGGGCAGGAACGGGGTGGGAATTTCGATAGCTTGTGGGCCCAATTGGAAACAGATTGGCTGCCGGATACGGACATTTAGCCCCGGGGCCGGGTTGTCTTGCCCTCTGCCTTGAATTCCCATCAATTGGGTGCCACCCACACGTTCGCGGACCGTTGAAGATTGCATTTGTAACCCCAGAATTTCAGTCACTGGTCCGCCGAACGAATCTGGCGGAGATTGCTGAAGCTCTGCCCACAACTCTCGCCAAAGCGGGTCACGACATTCGTGTCATCATGCCCCATTCCCGAGAGATCGATCTTGGCAGACTGCAGGACGTGCGAGAGATCGGCACCATCGAAGTCAAAGACATCGACGACACGGCCACCATTACGGTCCGTGAGGGCAGGCTCGGTCTGCTTACGTTGGTGCTACTCGATCACACCGAGCTGTTCACCAGCCGCTCGCCCTACGGGGATGATAATGGTCCCTACGCTGACAACTGGCGGCGCTACTCGGTCTTCGCGCGGGCCGTGCTGGAGTGCCTGCCGCTGATCTCATTCAAAGCTGAGATCTTGCATTGCTTCGATTGGACATGCGGCTTGATCCCCCTGTTCAGGCAACTCGAGTACGCGGACAAGCCGAAGCATCCTGCCGCCAAAGCAGGCATTTACTTCGCCATTCAGAACATCGCCATGCAGGGCGCCTTCGAAAGGGACGTGCTGACCAAGATCGGAATCCCAACGGAGTTGTTCCGCCACGTGGAAGGAGTCGCCCTCGACGGTCGAGTCAATTTCCTCAAGACAGGAATCGAGTTCGCAACAATCGTCGGAACTCATTCCGAATTCCAGGCAGAGAGCATTCAAAATCTCGACCGCGGATATGGCCTCGAAGAGTCGTTCTCTCGGCGCCAAAAAGAACTGGTCGGGATCTCAAGTGGAATCGATTACTCCACCTGGGATCCTGAAACGGACAAGTTGATCGCTGCCACTTACTCGGGAGAATCGGAAAAGGCCCTCGCAGGTAAGAAGAGGTGCAAGTCACATCTCCAGCAGGCCTACCGACTGGACAAGGGCCCACGCACTCCCGTCATCAGCGTCATTGGTCGATTCGATGCAGAGAGCGGCTTTGACATCGTGGCGGAAGTGCTGACTCAGTTGCTCGAACGCGGGTTTGAAGTCGTCATGATGGGCCAGGGCCACGAAAACATCATCGAACGCGTGCGAACCGTGGAAACCACCTTTGCCGGCCGCTGCCGGATGATTGAAGGCTTTCACGTCAGCGCTGCCCACGAAGCCCTCGCAGGCTCCGACATGGTCATCCTGCCCTCCCACTTCCTTTCCAGCATGTCCCTGTGCGCGATAGGCATGCGCTACGGAGCGATCCCGATTGTCTACTCCCATGCCGGGGTAAACGACATTGTGGTGGACCGCACGGATGACGAGAAGAATGGGACAGCCTTCACGTTCAAGGCCTACAACGGCGAGGGACTGATCGAGGCCGCGGATCAAGCCCGAGCGGTCTACAAGTCCGCCGCAGATTGGACCGACTTGACCCTGCGCAGCATGTCGCAGGACTTTTCCTGGCACCGTTGCGGGGGCGAGTACATCAAAGCCTACCGCAGGGTGACTCGTCGCGTGCGCGCCCACCGCGACGCAGAAGAGTGAGCAATCAACCCGGCTGGATCGGAATCGATCTGGGCGGGACGAGCATCAAGGCAGGCCGCACTGACTCTTCTGGAGACAGCCGCGTTCGTCGTCAAATCGAGACGCAGGTCAACGAAGGAGGCCCAAGCGTCATGTTGCGCATCGCCAACCTCGCCCGTGAATTTGGGCAGGTCGATTCCCTCGGCATTGGCGTCCCAGGACTGGTGGACAGCGAGCGAGGGTTGGTGACTCACAGCCCGAATCTTGCTCCCATGGAGGGCTATCCTTTGCGGCTAGAACTGGCTCGTGAACTTGGCATCGCCGAGAGTTCCGTTCAACTCGAGAACGATGCATGTGTCGCGGCTTTGGGCGAACACTGGGTTGGCGCTGCACGCGGACTCGAGAACGTCTTGATGGTCACCCTGGGCACGGGTATCGGCGGCGGTTTGATTCTGGGTGGCGAACTGTTCCGAGGTAGCACGGGGCGCGCTGCGGAGATCGGACACATCACCGTCGAGCCGGGCGGCCGAAAGTGCGGCTGCGGCAACCTAGGATGCCTCGAGGCCCTGGCGTCCGCCCGTTCCGCCAGTTCACGGGCTGCCAGCGCAGGCTTGCCGCGGGATCTTGAAAAACTGGCGGACCGCGCCCGGGCTGGCGATTCGGCCTGCCAGTCCTTTCTGAACGGGATTGGTCTCGACCTCGGACGCGGTCTGGGGGCGATCTTGATGCTGCTAGATCTGGACGCCTTCCTCGTGGGTGGTGGCTTCGGTGCCGCGCTCGACTTGATGAAAAGCGGCGTGGAAGACGGAATCCTCGAGCGTAGCTACGGGCGCCAACGCGAAGAGCTTCGCATCTTGCCTGCCGAACTGGGCCCCGACGCAGGCTGGATTGGCGCTGCTCGGCTTGGAGCGAACGCTTCCGCCTAGAAATCTCCGACAAAAGCCGTCCTGCTCCGGGAGAGAGTCGAATAACTGCCATCGGCCCCCGTTATGCTGCCCATCATGGCTGCAGACGAAATGATTCTCAAAGTGCACGGCTTGAAGAAGACCTTCAAGGGTGGGCTCTTCTCTCGCAATGGTTTTGAAGCATTGCAAGGTGTTGACCTGGAAGTGGGGCGCGGCACCGTCTTCGGACTGCTCGGCCCCAACGGCGCCGGCAAGACCACGATGGTCAAGATCTTGCTCGACCTGGTTCGAGGCTATGAGGGCGAGGCCAAAGTCTTTGGCCGTCCGCCTTCTGATGCCAACAGCCGTAGAAGGGTTGGCTACCTGCCCGAAGCTCACCGCATGCCCAACTATCTCACAGGATGGCAGGTCATGGTGCTCTTTGGAATGCTAGCCGGGCACACGAAGAAGAGGGCTGAGAAGCAGGCTGCACCGCTGCTCGAGAAAGTCGGCATGTTGAAGGATTGTCAGCGCAAAGTGCGCGAGTACTCGAAAGGAATGCAGCAACGTCTGGGGCTCGCACAGGCGCTGGTTCATGATCCAGACCTGGTCTTTCTCGACGAGCCTACAGACGGGGTCGACCCCATTGGGCGCGCCAAGATCCGAGAGATGGTCATGGACCTGAAGCACCAAGGAACCACGGTCTTCATCAACTCACATCTATTGAATGAGGTCGAAATGATCTGCGACCAAGTGGTGATCCTGCACGGCGGTAAAGTCCTGCGAAAGGGGACCATCGACGAACTCACGCCGGCCACGGGGACCACCGAACTCACATTGCGGCGAGATCCAGGCGACTTGAAGGCATTGCTAGGCGGATTGGGCGAGCAGTTCAGTCAATCCGGGAGGCGGATTGAAGCTCAATTGAACGACTCAGAACTCGATGCCACCATCGACAAGTTGCGCGGCGCGGGCCACACGATCGCCGGTGTTTCGCAACGCCGACTCACCCTCGAGGAGTCATTCATCGACCTCGTGAAGGAGGATCGCCAATGAGTCCCATGATCCTACGTGCGCTCTTCGAAGACGCCCGCCAGCAAGTGCTGGACAACAAGGTCTTCCGTCTGCTCATCATCCTGACGGCCCTCCCGATCCTCTTCACATTCCTCGTGGGCTTCCACGAGGAGGGCATCAGCATCTTCTGGGGCTGGCGAGAAATTCCATATGCCGACATTCTGGGTTCGTTCAGGGGAACGCGAGGAGTGCAGGAATCTGATCTTTCAGTGGCCGCCATCCAGGTTGTCCAAACGGTCATCGTTCAGGTCTTCGTGGGCATGTTTGGCATGATGCTGAGCATCGCGGCCACAGCGTTCTTCGTCCCACGCATTCTAGAAAAGGGCTCTGCCGACACGCTGTTCTCCAAGCCCGTGTCGCGCATGGCGATTCTCCTTTCGAGGTACTTCGCAGGCATTCTCTTTGTCGCCTTTCTCTCCCTGGCCCTGGTGCTGGGCATGTACCTGGGATTCCTGGTGAACTCCGGCTACAACGACCCTGGATTCCTGTGGGGGGCGCTGACGCTCGTCTACCTCTACACGATGATGCATTCATTCTCCGTGGCGGTCGCCGTGTTCACACGAAGCAGCACTGCGGCGATCTTGACCACGATTTTCCTGTTCATGATCTGCGGAGCTGTTCACGGAGGTTGGCAGTCTGTCCAGTTCTTCGAAGAACAGAGCCTTGTATCGCAACTGCGGGCCGCCACCGATGAGGAAGAGGATGAGGATGCCGAGACAGAAGAAGAGAATGGCGGAATTCTCGAGGTACTAGTCACTGCCCTCAATACCGCGCACTACATCCTGCCCAAGACCAGTGACGCGGACATGATCACGCAGAAGCTGCGCAGGGCCATCACGGAAAAGACCCCGGTCATCTCCTCAGGGGACAGCGACTTTGTCCTGAAGCTGGGACCGACCGACTACCAGCTCGTACCCGGGAGCGAAGACGGCTTCGAGGGTGATGGGGTCCTGTGGCGTCCGAGAGGTGACAGTACGGGATTGACGACAATCTCCGTGCGCCGCTATCCACGTCCGGTCACCGAGCGCAAGGTCGCTTCGAAAACAAGGAAGCGCCAGTCTCGCAGCAAGGATGTCTTCAAGGCCCTGGAAGAAGAGCTCGAGGCTGGAGGTTTCAAGCCAGAGACCGAAACCAGTTCCTTGAGCGAGGTCAGCACCTACATCCTGATGTGGACCGACACGGATGCTGGCACCGATAACAGGCGCTACATCTTCCACTTCAGTGACTGGATGTACGAAATCAGCATGGCCTTCGCCATCGACTCTGACGAAGCTGAAGAGCAGCGCGAATGGCGCCGAGAATTCCTTTACCACGGCAACATTGTCCTCGGACAGATCGCGGGCATGCGGCCCGACTCCTGGTACGAGCAGGTCTTCGACTGGGATGCCGAGTTGAAGTACAACATCTTCTTCTCCATCGGCTCTTCCCTGGCCTTCATCTTGAGCATGCTCTCCCTAGCCTGGTTTCGTTTACGCCGCATCGATTTTTGATCGACCAAGCCCTTATCCAAGGCTTGCAGATCGTGCTCGGGCCGCGGGGCCTGGTCACAGAACAGAATCGTCGCATTCCCTACGAGTGCGACGGTCTCGCTTTTGAACGCCAGGTTCCCGATCTGGTGCTGCTCCCCAGCTGCACAGATGAACTGCAACAGTGCATGCGACTGCTGCATCAGGCCGAAGTACCCGTCGTCCCACGCGGCGCAGGCACTGGTTTGACTGGTGGCGCGACGCCCATCAAGGGCGGGGTGGTCGTCGGACTCTCGCGCATGCGCAGCATTCTCGAGATCGACCCGATCAATCGCGTCGCTCGCGTGCAGGCCGGTCTGGTCAATGTGAACATCACCAACGCTTGCAAGCCCCACGGACTGTTTTACGCGCCCGATCCTTCCAGCCAAACCGTTTGCACCCTCGGCGGCAACATCGCCAACAACGCTGGTGGCCCCCACTGTTTCTTGCACGGTAACACCACGCGCCACATCCAAGGGCTAAAGGTCGTCATGCCCAATGGAGACTTGCTCGATCTGTCGCGGCCCGAGCTAGACCCCGAGGGGTACGACCTGGTGGGGCTATTCATCGGCTCGGAAGGCATGTTTGGCATTGCCACAGAGATCACACTCAAGCTCTCTCCAAAGCCAGAGCGAACGGAGACCCTGCTTGCCATCTTCCCGGACCTGGACGATGCCTGCGACGCGGTCAGCGACATCATCGCGCAACACTGGCAACCGTCTGCGTTGGAGATCATCGACAAACTGACCATCCAGGCGGTTGAAGCCAGCGTCTTTGCCGCTGGCTACCCGCCCGAAGCCGAGGCCGTGCTCTTGATCGAGGTCGAAGGCAGCGAGCCGGAATGTGAAGTGAACATCGCGGGCATCGAAGCCATTGCCCGCGAGCACGGAATTCTCGATTGGCGCCGGGCCGCCGACGACACCGAGCGCAAAAAATTGTGGGCCGGTCGCAAAGGAGCCTACGGTGCCATGGGCCGTATCGCTCCTGACCTCTACGTCAGCGATGTCGTGGTTCCCCGCACCAAATTGCGCGAACTGGTACGCGAGACAACGGACATCTGCCGCCGACGCGGTTTGAAGATTGCGAACGTGTTTCATGCCGGAGATGGCAACTTGCATCCGAACATATCGTACGACCGGCGCAATGAGGAGGAGATGCAGCAGGTGTTGCTCGCAGCGGATGAGATCATGCAGGTCTGCATCCAGGCCGGCGGAACGCTGTCGGGGGAGCACGGCATCGGCCTCGAGAAACTAGGCCAGATGCACATGTACTTCGCTCAAGCCGACATGGACATCATGTTCGCCGTGCGTAGAGCATGGGACCCTAACGAGAACATGAACCCGGGAAAGTTACTCCCCGTGCGCGCTTGCAACGAACACGCTCCCTCGCGAGGTCCGTCGTGAGTCTTAGCGCCACGCTGACTTCTATTGTTGGAGAGGCTGGAATCGGCACTCTGGATGCGCTCGACGGGATCCCCCTGGCCCGTCCCGAGAACGTGGAACAAGCCGCCGAACTGCTCAGACTTGTCAGTCGCGAGCGCCTACCTGCTGTCTTCATCGGGCGCGGTAGCAAGCTAGGTTGGTCGCTCTTGAACCAAACGCCGAAGCTTGCCGTATCCACAGAGAGACTCCGCGGGGTGCTTGAGTTCGAACCCGGAGATGGAGTGATCACTGCGCTTGCTGGCACGCCCATGGATGAGTTGGAACATGCCACCGGCGCCGCG
>JBLIMI010000058.1:0-11080 GCA_047638655.1 Minisyncoccia bacterium
GCCTATCAAGCCCGAGAGGAAGTTGGAGGTGCTGCCTTGCCCCCCGTTTCCGCCGCCTGAGTCCCACACGGTGATCTTGTCGATCTTCAGATTCTGAATGGCTTTGACCTGTTCCGCGACGATCGCGGGCAGTTGCTCGATCATGAGCAGCGTCGGCGCGATGTCCGGGTTGTCCGTACAGGCCGCAACAAGCTGGCGGTAGCCTTCAGCCTTGGCCTCCAGCACCTTACGCAGACCTTCGGCTTCCGCGTTGTAGCGGGCAAGGGTAGCGTCAGCATCACCCTGAGCCTCACGGCGCAATCGCTCCGCTTCCGCCTCGGCGGCGATCACGATTCGCTGCCGTTCAACTTCTTGCTTGGTGAGCACATCCTTCCCTAGGCGGGCCATTTCTTGCTCGCGCTCCGCCAAGAGGACGGCTTCGCGCGCCTTCGCCGATGCGACATCCGCTCTCTGTTGTGAAGCAGCTTCGACTTCGACCAACTTCGCGTTGGCCTCCGCCACTTGTGCCTTCGAGAGGTTCTCGCCCTCGATCGCCCGGGCTTCCGATTGAGCCACTTGGATCCGCCGTTCCTGTTCCGCTGCCTTCTCTCCAGCGATCGCTTCAGCTTCCTGGGCTGAAACGGCGACACGTTGACGACGCTCCGCATTCTTCTGGCCTTCTGTGGACGTCGCCTCTTCCTCCGAGACTCGCACACGCTGTTCGCGAACCGCCTCGGCCTGGCCGATGGCTCCGTCACGGTCCTGCTTGGCCACGTCCACCTTGGCGTTGTTGATGGCCTCCGCTGCGGCTCGCTGGCCGATGGCCTCGATGTAGCCACTCTCGTCGGTGATGTCCCGCACGTTCACATTGATCAGGTCGAGGCCAATCTTGTTGATCTCCTGGGCCACGTTCTCGTTAATCAAGGCCATGAACTTCTCGCGGTCCTTGTTGATCTCCTCAATCGAGAGAGTCGCGATCACGAGTCGCAGTTGACCGAGGATGATGTCCTGAGCCTGCTCCCTGATCTTTGAGTCCGGCAATCCAAGAAGTCTCTCTGCCGCGTTGTTCATCAAGACGTCGTCCGTCGAAATCCCGACCGTAAAAGTCGCCGGGACGTTCACTCGAATGTTGTTCAGGCTGAGCGCGCCCTCCAGGGGAATCTCGATGACCTGGGGCTCCAGGCTCAAGAACTCATAGTCCTGGATCAGCGGGATGATGAATGTTCCACCGCCGTGCAGGCAGCGCGCCGCTTGCTGTCCCCCCACCTTTCCGTAGATCACGAGCACCCGGTTGGAAGGGCAACGCTTGTACTGCCTGACGACAAAAATCGTGAAGAACAGAAACAGCAGCAACACGCTAGCCAGGAGGCCGAACCACCACATCGGGTCGGTGTCGGCGGCCAGCGTTAGCAGAAAGAGATTCATGGGATTCCTTGGTGAAGTGTGGACGAGCAAGAACGTGGCCTCCATGGAGAGCATCACGCGGCGGCGAGAGAGTCGACGCCTTCTATTCGGGACCGACGGTCAAACTACTGTCATCGTTGACGTGTAGCACAGTGACCCGACTGTGAGTGTTCAGGGGTGCGCCTTCCGAAACGGCGTTATAGATTCGCTGACGACCAGACACGACCAATCGCACCCGACCCGATCCAGCTCCTTTCGAGGGCACATTGGAGTAAACCTCCCCTGTCTTGCCGATGGTCTCCTCCAGAGGAATGTTGCCACTGCTCTCGAGACCACGCATGGCGGATAGGGCCGCAGCGAGGATCCAAACCATGGCGAACCCGCCAAGAGTTCCCGCCCCAAAGGACACCGCGGTGCCCCAACCCGCACCCAAGGAACAGCCAACTCCTGTCCAGCCGAAGCCCATCAGGAAGCCGGCGACACCTTGCACGGACAAGATCTGGAAAGC
Organism: Minisyncoccia bacterium; assembly: GCA_047638655.1. Taxonomy (GTDB): domain Bacteria; phylum Planctomycetota; class UBA1135; order UBA1135; genus JABACD01. The sequence continues at coordinate 1,892 of JBLIMI010000058.1, forward strand.
GCTGCTCGAGTCTCCGCCGTCAAGACTGCCGCCCGAGTCGGTATCAAAACCGCCCCCCCCGTCTCCCCCCACGAGCATCATCACGAGGAGCAATAAGAAGACCCCGGTGCCTATAAGGGCCGGGACCGAGAACCAAAGCGCTTGACCTTCAAAAAGTAAATCCAACATGAGTGAGCCCTCCTGGGCGCGCCAATCTACGCGGAATACGGCACTCATTCACATTCTCTGAAGGACATTCCTGCCGCCGCTAAAATGTCCCTCCCGGGGCCCCAGGAAGGCCCAAATAGGCCAAATCAATCCCGACGAAGTGCGGTGATCGGGTCCATCATGGCGGCGCGCCGAGCGGGGAAAATCCCAAATAGCACTCCCACGGTCAGCGAAATCGCCAGGGAGAGTCCGACGTAGTGCGGTTCGATGATCGCCTTCCAATCGGTGAAGGCGACGATGCCCCGGGTTCCTGCAATGCCGGCCAAACATCCGAAGAGGCCACCGATGACGGCAATCGCCAGGGTCTCGGTCAAGAACTGGGCCACGATGTCCCTGCGCCGTGCGCCTAGCGCGCGACGGATGCCTATCTCCTTGGTGCGCTCGGTAATCGACGCCAACATGATGTTGGCGATGCCGATACCACCCACCAAGAGTGAAATGCCGGCGATCAAGATCATCACCAAATTGAACACCTTCTGGGTATTCTCACTCTGACGCATCAACTCGAGCGGGACAACGATTTCATAGTCCTGACGCTCGTGGCTAGCTTTCAGCATGGCCTGCAGCATGCGAGCCGCCATGAACACTTCTTCTGGCGAGCGAGCTTGAACAACGATTTGGTCGAGATCGGTCTCCGAATACTCGGTGGAGCCACTGCGCTCGACAAACGTCACCGTGCCGAAGGTACGCATGGAAGTGGAGTACGGAATGTACACCTCCTGGGCTCTGCCATCGATGGCCAGCGCCTTCCGCGTGTGAGAGCGGAATTCCTCATCAGCTAACAAGCCAATGATCTGAAAAGGGTGCTCGCCAATTTGGACCCACATTCCAATGGGATCCTCCGTGGTCTCCAACTGATGTACGAATTCTCGACGCACGAGACAAACCTTGGCCCGGTCCGCGGCATCGGTGTCCGTGAATTGTCTGCCTTTGCCTACCTCCAGTTGAAAGGTGCCCAGGTACTCAGGCTCGACACCAAGCACCGCACACTCGAGTCGCTTCGATCCATACCAAACCCGCTTGCGGACACGGTTCACCCGCAAGAGTCCTTGCACCGAGGGCAAGGTCGCGAGGATGTAGTCCGCGTCTTCGAACGTGAGGCCAAACTCGTTCTTCCAGTCGTCTTCAGCGTTGTCGGGCTTCACCTCTTCCGGCGGCTTGACCGAGTTGATGATGATGTTCTGGATCCCTAGTTCCTGGATTCGGCTCAGGATTTCATGTCGCGCGCCAGCGCCAACAGAGAGCATGGCGATGACAGAGCCAACGCCAAAAATCATCCCCAGCATCGTCAGGAATGAGCGCAGCTTGTTGCGCCAAATATTCCGCAGGCCGAGGAGGAAGATCTCAAGAATGCGCTCAAGAATCACACAACCACCTCATCCGCGCGCAGAAATTGTCGAGCTGCATGGTCGTCCACCACAAGCCCGTCGCGCATTTCAATCACGCGCGGCAAGCCTCCAGCAATATCCTTGTTGTGCGTCACCATGATGATCGTCCGCCCGCCTGCATGCAGGTCGTGAAAAAGCTTCAACACCTCCAAGCCGATCTTGGTGTCCAGGTTGCCCGTAGGCTCATCGGTGAGCAGGATGTCAGGGTCATTCGCCAGCGCCCTGGCGATAGCAACACGCTGACACTCACCGCCCGAAAGCTGGTTTGGATGGTGGTGTAGGCGGTGAGATAGCCCAACAGACTCAAGCAACGCGAGGCAGATGTCGTGCCGATCCTTGCGAGGGGTGCGCTTGTAGAAAAGTGGAACCTCTACATTCTCAATCACCGTCAGTTGCTGGACGAGATTGAACGATTGAAACACAAAACCGATCGACCGGTTACGGATGGCCGACAACCTGTCGTCGTTCAGTTGCGAGACATCCACGCCATCCAACAAGTAACTGCCCCGGGTCGGAACATCGAGGCAACCCAAGATGTTCATCAACGTCGTCTTGCCGGATCCCGAAGCCCCAACAATCCCGACAAACTCGCCGCGCTGGATGGTCAGTGACAAATCCTTCAGCACGGTGAGCGCAGCATCGCCGCGACCGTAGTCCTTGCAAAGAGCCTTGAGCTCAATGACGGGCTTGCCGTCGGTCACTCGCTGCCCCCCATGGCTCCCATGCTCGCTGCGGGGCCTTCGCTCTCAGCCTCGGCCTCATCGTCGCCAATTTCAGACTCCCGGGGGTCATAGAGCAGAACCCGGTCTCCTTCCTCGAGGCCAGATAGAACCTCGACTCGGTGAGCGTTGTTGTTGCCAACGGTCACTTCCCTTCGAACAGGAGTCCCATCCATGTATACAAAACAATAGTGAATGTCCCCCTCAGGGCGAATGGCATGAATCGGCACCTGTAGCACGTCCGTCAATTCCGCTACCTGAACTTCGGCGCGCGCCGTCACACCCGCACGCATCTGAACCTCAATGGGATCCATGGTCACCTCGACACGGAAACTCTTGTTGGTGGAATCGTTCCACCCACTCGAAGCGGCCACCGTGGCAATATCAGTCACCTTAGCGGGGAACGTTACCCCTTTGTGCGTCTCGATTGTGACGAGCACGGGCATGTCTAGCGTCACCAGGTCAATGTCCGCTTCGTGCACTTGAATTAAGACTTGCATCACTCTCAGGTCGGGCAGAGTGATGATGGTGTTGCCCTTGCGTAGCGTGTTGCCGATCTTGATTTGCTCGTGCATCCAGCGACGAGCGGGGTCCCCGTAATGCACGAGTCCTGGCTGCGGAGCCACAATCGTCATGAATCCGAGTTCCTTCCCCAATTGTTCGATTCGCGCGGTCGTGGAATCCACTCGGCGCTGCTGCTGAGTGACCGCCGCCTTCTTCTGTTTGAATCGGATCGCCGCCTTGATCGTGGCGTTCTCTACTTCACGGGTGGCGTCCTTCACCGCTGTCTGAAACTGGGTCATCTCCATGGGGCGCGAGTACTCAAGGAATAGCTCGAGCTCTTTGGCCATGTTTTCCAGATTGATCTCAGCCACGCGCAGGGCCAAGCGCTCGTCCTCCACTTGGAGTTCAGTCATGAATCCCTCCGCCTGAAGCGCGGGCGCCTGATCGGCTCTAACCTTTGCGCGACTGTGTTCTGACTTGGCTTTATCGACGGCCAAGTCTTTCAGACGCAACTCGTTGGGCGCCTCCCCCCTTTCGTAGCGCTCAAGCTTTAGCTTCGCGATTTCGAGAGCCAACTCGGCTTTCTCGACCACGGTTTCATTGTCACGTTCCTGGATGCCCAACTCGGCTTCGCCAGCTTCGTGTTCCATCTCGTACTGAATCAGGCTGGTTTCCAGCTCATTGATCTGATCCTCGAGTTCGGTCTTGTCGAATTCGACGAGAACATCCCCCTCCTTCACCTCTTCGCCTTCTTCAATCAACCAAGAGATCGTCCCCTGTCGTTCAAATTCTGGTTTGAGGTTCAGCGAGTTCTTGGCCTTCAGATATCCGTTCTCTGTCACGGTAATCTTGAGATCCCCGCGCAGGGCCGTGAACAAGCTCGATGACGGCACGCTTGGGATGGGTGCCGCACCATCATCGATGGCTCTCCAGCCAACGAGTCCGAGGCAAACGATCAGCAACAGGCTTCCTAGAGATTTCATTCCTTAAACATTCCCCTTTCGTCGATGAACAAAATCCCCAAGTTCCTTAGAAGACCGAGTCTTGAGATTTCGTAGTTCACGCGTTCGTTGATCAAACTGTTTTGCGCATCGAGCAACGCTTCCTGCGCTTCCGTTACTTCGCGGTTCGAGACTTTTCCCTGCTCGAACCGGATTTGCGCGATCTTCACGTTCTTCTTCTGCCCGACGATCAACTCCTGCTGAATGTCCAGGGATTGGCGGCGACGCTCCAACTCCCTGAATGAAGCGCGAATCTGGACCACCAAGTTGTCCTTGAACTCCTCGTAGTCTCGCTCGGCTTGCACGGCATTGATCTGAGCCCTGCGATAGCTGTTCGCTTCGTTGAAACGGTCCACAGGAAGCCCCAGGCTGAGCCCAACGATGAGCGCGTCACGGCCGAAGGGTTGATTCAGGAAGCTGTTGTCTTCCGCGCTGGAGACGCCGAAGCCCGCGTTCAAGCTGAGATCGGGTCGGAGTTGGTCCTCAGAGATCAGCAGACCACGCTTCACATCTTCGAGTTGCTGAATCTCCGTCAAGTGATCCAAGCGATTGGCAAGCGCGAGCTCAACAGCCTCGTCCAAGACAAAGCTGGATTGGATGTACGGCGGTGCTTCCGACAAGACCTCCACAGGCTGCTCGCGCGGTAACCCCAGGAAGATTCGGAAGCGATCCAATTCCGCGAGGTTGTTTTCCTCTGCGCTGATCAGCGAGTCTCTTGACGTCAATTCGCTGCGCTTCGCGCGCAGGACATCCAGCTCACTTGTTCGCCCCACTGCGAAAAGGGCCTCGGCTTGACGACGACCAAAGACAAACCCGGCCAAGTTCTGTTCCAGGTTTTCGATCGTCTTTCTACGCTGAACGAGATCGTAGAAACGCCTGGCAGTGTCGATCGCGAAGTCTTCGCGCTGTAGCTCAAAGGAGCGAATGGCGTAGATCAGATCACGCTCGGCTTGGATCAGGGACTCGTGGCTGATCGCCGCGCCAGCACCTCTCAAGAGTGGTTGCGTCAAGGAGATGGAGGCCGCCGTGGAGAAGCTCCCGTCAAAATCGACCTCGCTGTAGCCCGAGCCAGCATCAGCAGAGAGAGTCCCTCCCCAAGGCAGGATTTGACTGACGCGCGCATCGATGCCCAATCCTTGGTCCCATGGCAGATCCTCGTCATCCGTGAACAGATAGCTCAAAGACAGACTCACCTGGGGCGCGAAGCTATTCCGAACATCGGAAAGCGAGAGCGCCTGAAGGAAAAGAGACTCTCGGCGCGCCTTGTGCGCTCGGTTACCCCTCACGGCCAAGGCTAGAGCCTGCTCTAAGTCGAGGGTTTGGGAAGCAGCGGACACAGTTTGAGTCTCTGCTTCCGTTTCAGGCTCCGGCTCTAGCAAAGGCTCTGGGCGGATCACGGTCTCGTAGCGCCCACCGAGGACGTCCTGTTCCTTGCCGTCCAAGATGCGCGTACCCATATCGTCCGCCCGTCGGCTGTACTCCGGAGCACTGCAGGCACCCAGCAGACACAGCCAAAGCAGCCAATACCTGGAAGCAGGGCACGAATCAACAATCGCGTGCGGGCGCGTCGTCGTCATGGGCAAAGCAAGCGTTCGTATTATTGAGAGCATGGGAACCTGTGGGTCTCCACGTCCTCGTGATGGACAAGCCGGGGGGGGCCAAGGGTACCGAGTAGCGTTGAAGCGGTTACGCAGCGCTTGACGATTCTCCGGGACGGGGCTTCCGAGAGCCTTGCTGGGCACGTTCGGATAGTGTTCAAGAATCCCAGGCCAACCCGGAGACCCTCTCAAAGTCACCCCTGTCGAGCCGTGGCATGCATGAAGCGCACGACGAGCGAACGGCGAGAAGCACGGGCACGGGGAAAGCCGGTGAGCACTTCTAGATACCTCTTCGCCACATGTCGCCAGTGCAACTCCTCGGTCACCGTCGTGCGCGCGGCCTGCTCGAGTTCGGCGAGACGCGACGGATCCGATTGCAACGCCTTGATTTCTCGCACCAGGCTGTCGGACTCTCGGTCGTCTTGGGGGACTCGAACCACGCAAGCTCCGGGAATGTGAGAGAGCTCGGGCAGATCGCTGACGATGACCGCTCGCCCCATGGAGAGTGCCTGACACGCACCACCTGACGTGCCGCCTGTGGAGGGCCCCCGGAGGTTGACGCACAGATCCGCTGCATGCAATGCGTGCCAAGCGTCTTGCTCCGGCATCCAGCCCGTGACGTACACGGCATTGTTCAGGCCTAGGCGATCCACCGCAGTCCGAAGATCGAACTCCTGAGGGCGATCCTCTCCCACACACAACAAGCGAACGTCCACGCCGCCCTTCCGCACTTGGGCCAGGGCTTCCAACAGCACTCCGGGGCGCTTATGTGCCTGCAAGGCGCCAAATGACGCGAGCAGAAAACACTCGTTCCATTCCTCGCTCAACCCGATCTCCGAGCGTGCGGAGTGGCGTGCCGTATCCAACCAGCGGGGCTCGGCACCGTGATGAATTCGGGCGATGGGAGTTGCCGCGTTGCGTGAGACCAAGATTCGCTCACCAAGCACATCTGAGTGCACAAGGAACGCATCCGCGTGCCTAATGATGGAGTGATTGAATGGAAGTTCGAAGCGCGAACGGCTCACTCCGACATCTCCAACGCCGGAAAGTCGGGTCAGGTCCATCTGTCGCCAGCAGCCCTCCACCTGCTCCTCGGCGGAGCGCAGGAAAACACCGAGGACGCGCCTGTCCCCACGAACCGCGGTCGCGCCTTTGACGCAGAGCTCGATGGGTAGCTGTGAATTCCCATCCAACTTCAACTCGCAGGCTTGGTCCCCTGCTTGCGCAGAGCTGTGAAGGACGCTCTGTCCCTGAACAACGGACCATTCCCGCCCATCGGGGACATGCAAAGCGAGCCGTAGCGCGCTCCGGCCCTGGACCGGCAGAACGGCTCGCCCGGAACTCCAACGTCCTGACTCCTCTCCTGTAAACCAGCCGTTTGCGGCGTGTTGAACACGGCGTTTGGCTTTCCACCAAGTGCAAAGCTGCGCGACCCCTCCCTCCTGATAAGCCCGCGTCGCTCCTCTCAAGCCACCGCGCTGCAAGGCCGAGTGAGCAGACATTGAAAGATCGAAGAGCACCCAATCGTGCAGCATCACCGTTCCGCCTAGTCCACGGACCAGGGGCACCATGAAGGCGTGTTGAGCCTCGTTCCCCAATTGGTAGAGGATTTGGTCGTACGCCCGCGGCTGAAGTTCAGCAACCGAGCGCAGCACTTCGCCGCCACACTCCTCTCCCTCTCGCCCAACCTCCACATAGAGGTCCACCTGCGCTCCTTCCCGTAAGTAGGGCAGCAGGTGTCTTGTGTAGTCAGCGATCCCAGATCTCGAGGACCAGGGCGTCGTGACAAGCGCGATTTTCATGGCCAATCCGCGGATAGCTCAGGCGGTGATCACTTCCACTCCATCGGGACCGATGAAGATTGAGTGTTCTGTCTGCGCAGTCATGACACCCTCGTCTTCGACGAGTGGCGGGTAGCGCATCAAGGACCCTTGCTTGGTCAACTTGGAGAGCGCAGCCTCCACGACCTCGGGGTCAAATTCACTGAAGTAGCGCCGAGCAATGGGAAGTCCGCGCCAAGAGTCGATGTAGCGCAGCACGTCGCGATCGATGCCCTTCGCTTTGCGTGGCGGTCGAACCATCATGAAGACCTCCGAGCGACCCTGCTCGCGGATGTAGCCCTCGCCAGTGGAAGAGAATGGCTCGATGGCAATCATTTGGCCCTCGTGAAAACGAGCCGTTCCGCGCTCGGCGTAGTTGGGGATCTGCGGGGCGCAGTGCACCTTCCAGCGATCCACTCCATGCCCCGTAAGATTCCGAATGGGCTCGAAGCCGGCACCGCAAATCGTCCGTTCCACAACGGCACCCACTTCACGAACGTGAATCTCGGGCCCAACCGTAGCGATGGCGGCTTTCAGGGCATCCGAAGAGGCCTTGATCAAGGCTCCCCAGCGGCCATCCGAGGAGAGATCGATTGAGGTCGCGGTGTCCGCGACGTAGCCGTCAACGTGCACGCCAAAATCAATTTTGACGCAATCCCCCTCCTCGTAGCAGGTCTCATCATTCGGAGGCGAACAATAATGTGCCGCGATGTGATTGCGGGAGGTTTGGGCAGGAAAGGCGGGAGCCGCGCCATGCTTGCGCATCATTCCCTCCACAGTTTCAAGGATGTACCGCAAGCGCACGCCCGGTTTCACCTCGCCACGCGCCCACTCCCGGCACTCGGCCGCAATCTTCCCGGCCTCCCGCCACTTCTGGAGCGCTGCTGCATCGATCGTTTTTGCCATAGGACGGGTGATTCTACTGAGAACAGGTGTCCCCGGCGCACTTCCTTCCGATACTCCTTGAGTGAGCCGCTTTGCCATTTTTCTCGCTGCGTTGCCAATCCTGCCCATGGCGGGCTGCTTCGGTCCCACGCGAGCGGGGATATCAGCGGTGGCCGATGCCCAACCGACGCTCTCCGTCCCCATCCGGGCCTGGGAAGTTGTCGAGGCCAGCAAGGTGATCGGGATCGTGGTCGAGTTCGAAGAGCTTGGAGGGGAGCGCCAGTTCTACAGCGTGCGCAACCCTGCCCATCAAGAGCTAGGCATCGTGGACGTTCACGGCCGTGCGTGGCGCTATCGCGCCCACAACCCGGAACCTGACTGGCTGGCTACAGGCACAGTACTGGAGGGCGTGAGGTCCATCCTCGGGGCGGGCTTTGAGATCCAGACCTTCGAGGTTCCTGTCAGCACCCTGCTCGACGAAGCGAACTAGTCGCCCCGTTCTCTAGAGAAAAGTCAGCGGCCTGCGGAGAAAATGTCGGCTCCCGACAATTTGCTATGCCTTTCTTTCTCACCGTTGAACCCCTCCAACCAGCAATTGCGACTTGCTAGATTTACCTCTAAAAGCAGCAAAACGGTGAAGTAAAAAATGCCTCGCTCCAGTGGGAGCCACCCCCCTTCCCGGGAACGGCACTCACTCTCTGGCCCCGATCCGGGGAGATTTGACGGACTTGCACTACCTAGGCCACGGAAAGGCTCAATTGCGCGGGGTGTCGCGATCGAAACATGTGGGTGGGCTGTGTGTCGCGTGACACTTCGGGCCACACCATTACCCAACACCGACATCTCCCCAGTCCGGTCATGATCAAACTAGAAGCAGGCGAACGCATCGGTTCCTACCGCGTGATTGAGTTTCTCGCACGCGGTGGCTTTGCACTCGTCTACCTTGCCGAGGATAAAGAAGGGAACAAAGTTGCCCTGAAGGTTGGAGATGTGGCCGGAGGCGGCCGCTATGTCACTCGATTCCTCGAGATTACCAATCAACGACGCCCCGAAGGCATTAGTCCCGA
>JBLIMI010000059.1:0-10915 GCA_047638655.1 Minisyncoccia bacterium
GAGCACCGAGCAAGCGGGCTGTGATGGCGGCTTCTTCGGCCACCGGGCGATCGGAGGTACCAGCGCAAATGATCAGCACCAGGCCCTCGCCAGCGTCCTCGGGGGGCAACTCCAGAGTGATGCAACCGCTTGCGGGGTGGTGCACGGCATTGGGCAAGACCTCGCAAACAGCCGCGGCACCTTCTGCGCTAGCGCGCGTCACCAGCAAGCTCCCGTGGTCCTTGGCCAGCGCCGAGGAAATCTCCGCCAGTTGCTCCGGTGTCTTGCCCGCGCCATAGACCACTTCCGGGTGGCCACAACGCAGGGCGCGATGGGAGTCGAGCCGGGTGTGGCCAAGGTCGTGAACTGGCGGGGCGGAAAGCTCACGTAACCCGTCGGAAACGGAGAGCTCTCCGATGCGGATGGAAGAGAGCAGGCGTTCGAGGTCGGCGGGGTTCACTGGGGCAGAGTCTAACCGCTGGATTGCCCTGCCTGCGTCCAAATGTGCTGCTTGCTAGCGGGGCAAGGCGTCCAGGTCCCAACTAGCGGTCTGGCCGGCGCGCAAGAGCTCCCAGCCCAGGGCTCCGATCATGACAGCATTGTCGGTGCAGTAGGAGGGGCTCGGAAATGTCACCTGCACTCCACGGCCCGTAGCGCGCTGGGAGAGCACTTCCCGCAGCCGGGCATTGCAGGCGACGCCACCGCCCACCAGCAAACGCGGCAGGTTCTCTTGCTCGCAAGCTCGCAGGCACTGGCTGGCGAGGCTGTCCACGACCGCTTCCTGGAAGCAGGCGGCCACGTCTTCGCGGTTGGGAATCTGCTCAGGCTCCGGCGTACGAGCCAGGGCATCGCCACCGCGAAGGTAATAGAGAACCGAGGTCTTCAAGCCACTGAAGGAGAAGCCAATGCGTCCATCTTTGGCCCGGTAGCGGGGGAAGCGAATGGCTGTGCGGTCACCCGTTTCTGCCAGCTTTGAAATGGCGGGCCCCCCGGGGTAGCCCGTTCCGAGCAACCATGAAACCTTATCGAAGGCTTCCCCCGCGGCATCGTCCAGGGTTGTGGCCAACTGCGTCATCGAGAGCGGAGACTCGGCCCGGTAAAGCGCAGTGTGTCCTCCAGAGACCACCAGGCAAATGCATGGGTAGGGCGAACTCGTGCACTCCATGCTCGCCGCATAGACGTGGGCTTCAATGTGATGAACTGGAACCAATGGCTTGTTGTGGATGAACGCCAAGCTCTTCGCCACCGACAGCCCCACGAGCAATGAGCCGATCAACCCAGGACGCTGAGTGACCGCAATTGCATCCAGGTCTTCAAGCTGAACACCGGACTGTTCAAGGGCAGCGTCCACCACGGGCAAGATCTTGCGCAAGTGCGAGCGGCCAGCGATCTCAGGCACCACCCCGCCATAGACCGCGTGCTCTTCAATTTGCGAGTGGATGACGGACGACAAGACTTCGCGACCAGAGCGCACCACGGCAGCGGCCGTTTCATCACAGGAGGACTCGATACCTAGGATCAGCTCAGTCATTGTCTTTCGTGGCACTTGCGATGGCGGTGCGTAATTCTCCGTTGAAGAGCGCCAGGGCGCTTTCCAATTGCTTGTCGGCGGGCGGGTCGAGCAGCAGTTCGATGCCCGTTTCTGCGGACCAATCGCGGAGTTCTTCCAAAGAGCGGCTCGGGGGTTCAAAGCTATGGATGAACCCAACGACAGCCGTGTGTTCTTCCTCTCTCACTGAGATGACGATGTCGGGACTCAAGCCATAGGCGTGGGAATCGTCCAGGCTGCGCTGCACATTGCGGTGGGCGGGTGTGTAGTAGTAAGAGGTGGTCAGCTTGGCGATCGCGTTGGGCTCGGTGAAGCGGGTGATCGTCTGAACCACCCCTTTGCCGTACGAGGGTGTGCCCACAACCACGGCTACTCGGTGGTCCTGCAGAGCGCCTGCGAGCACTTCGCTGGCGCTGGCGGAGCCGCCGTCCACCAGCAGCACGAGGGGCAGGCCGACAAACCGCGCCTGCTTGGAATCGCCCAGCTCAAGTCCGGGCCGCCCGCGGCCTTCGGTGGATGTGATCGTGCCTGCGGGAACAAAGCGTCGAGCCATCGTGACGGCGGCAGCGAGCACGCCCCCAGGGTTTCCTCGCAGGTCAACGACAAGACCCTGCATGCCGTCTTCCAGCAAACCATCCACGGCGGCATCGAACTCATCTACGGACTCATTGGTGAAGGAGCCGAGCGCGAAGTAGCCCACTTGCCGTTTTTCATCAAGGAAACGTACCCGACGAACGGAGGGCACGAGCAGCCGCTTGCGCTTGACCTCGTGCGTTCGTTTGATTCCATCGCGACCCTGGACTTCCAGTTGCAATAGCGAGCCTACCTCGCCTTGAATGCGCTCACCGATTTCTTCTTGATCGAGCCCCGCCACATCCTGTCCATCGAGTGCGAGGATCTCATCACCCACTCGTAGCCCTGCGGTTTCAGCTGGGGAGTCAGATACGGGGAAGGCGATCAAGGGCGATTCTGCGAAGCGCAGGATGATTCCGATCCCAATCGTTTTGCCAGAGGTGTCGCGGTTGATCGCGTCCGTCTCTTCCTTCGCGTAATAGCGCGAGTAGCCATCGAGATCGCCCAGCATTCCACGCAGGGCGCTCTCGAGCAATTCCTGTTCCGAGGTCTCGCCGACGTAGGTGTCGAGTACCAGGTCACGTACTTCGCGGTAGTGCTCGATATCCGGCTCATCCCCAGGCCGCCAAATTTGCAGCAGCAGAAGCATCAAGCCCATGCCGAAGACGGATCCTGTGAGGAAGATCCAGCCAGGGACTGGCGAGTGGCTTCGTATCGGCGCTTGCCGAATGATGGTGGGGCGGTCGTTCACGGGATGGAGGCGAGAGAACTATCTTACCAGCCCGTGCTGACGGATGGGCGGTCCGGCTATTCCCCGCGCATGCTCGAGGGCAAGCTCGGATGCTCGTCAGCGCCCACGGGAGAGACGTAGGGGAACGTGGCGGATGATTTCTCGAAGGCGCTGTGGGCATCGGCCACAAGTTTGGGATTTGTGAGAACGTCCACACCAGCACAGGCCAGGACTTTCGATGCGACCAGCATGGCCTTGAAGGCGGCGGGGGAGCCCGATGCCGCGGTCGACGCCCAGGAGTGAGCGGGGACGTCCATGGGCCAGTTCGCCACACCCAAACCGATGGTGGGGCAAACCCACGAGATGTTAGCCACGTCGGTGGAACCGCCGGGTTCCGGAGCGGCGTTCGGATCGAAAGGGGTCAATTCGGTGTGCATGCCTTGGGCTTCGATCTTGAACGCAGTTTGCAGTTCTCGGGCAAAAACGTGATCGGCCTCCGTGTACTCAGCCGGGCCAACCAGCGCTAAGTTGGCGTACATCTGGATGGCAGCCGGCAAGTTGGGATTGTAGTGATAGAGCCCCGTCAAGTTCTGCACATAGGCGGGCTGGAAGCCGCTCTCGGCCTGGCCGTGTTCCTCACCCCATGCCATCAGGTCTGCGCCTTCGACGATCTTCATCACGTGTCGATAGACGAGTTCCTGCTCGGGCCAATCTTTACCGCGCGTGAAGAGCCAGACCGATGCTTGGGAGGGCACGATGTTGGGGGCTGCACCGCCATTCGTCACGACGTAATGAATGCGGGCGCTCTCGGGCATGTGTTCGCGCAAGAGGTTGACGCCCGTTTCGAAAGCTTCAACGGCATCCAATGCTGAAACGCCGCTCCACGGTGCGCCAGCTGCGTGAGCCGATCGCCCATAGAACGTGACCTCAAAGGAGCGCAAGGCTTTGCTCGGTGTCAACGAAACTTCATTGGCGTTGCTTGGGTGCCAGGAGAGGCAAACGTCCACATCGTCGAACATGCCATCGCGCACCATCCAGACTTTGCCAATGCCTTGTTCTTCCGCGGGGGTGCCATAGACGCGAATCGTGCCAGGCAGATTGTTGTCTTGCATCGCTTTCTTCAGAGCGAGGCCCGCCCCAACTGAGCCCACACCAAAGAGGTTGTGACCACAGCCGTGGCCACCCGCTCCGGGAATCCTCGCTTCGACCTTGGCCGAGACTGTTTGCGATAAGCCGGGCAATGCATCGAACTCTGCCAAGAAGGCCACAACCGGTTTTCCCTCACCGTAGCTCGCGACCCAAGCCGTCGGCATTTCGGCGACACCCCGTTCTAGTTGAAAACCGCCTTCTTCCAAAGTGTTAGCGAGCAATGCAGAGCTTTTTGACTCACGCAAGGCCAGTTCCGCGTGCTGCCAAATTTCTGTGCTTGCGGCGGTCAAGCGCTCACCAAGGCGATCGACTTCAGCCGTCACGCTGCGCTTCGCATCGGTCCACTCGAGGTGCGGGACCTGCGTGGTTTCTTGCCCGGAGGCGAATGTGCTGGATGCGAGAAGCAGGCCAGCGAAATAGAAAGCGGAGAGTCGTGATTGTGCCATGGCGTGGATCGGCTGCTATTGTGGGCTCAGCAGGGTAGCGAACAGGGAATGGGGGGCAACCAGCATTCGAATCCATATGTCGCCAACGAGCGGGGGGAGCCCCTGCAGCATGGTAAACTCGATCAAACGCTCGACGAGGCGCTTGAGTTCTCCCTCGTCTATCTGATCTTCCAACGCAACTTGCGATCGTCGCTCGCGCATCCATGATGCCGCGACCTGACCAACAACGATCCCGGCAGCTTCGGACAGCCATGGACATTGCAGCTTTCGCTACCGCGTCCATGGCCCGGATGCGGACGACCACGAGCAAGGGTTAGAGCAAGGCGACCGGGCCCTTTGCGATTTCTTAGGCGCCCAGTTCCGCCAGAGCCGCTTTCGCTTGCTCATCATTCGGAGCGACCCCGTGCCAGCCGGACTGGTCTTCCATGAAGGAGACGCCCTTGCCGATCAGTGTCTTGCAAATCAGGGCACTGGGCCGGTCCGTGATTGACTTCGCCTCGGACAGGGCCTGGTCGATGGCGATCACGTCGTGTCCGTCAACGTCCACGGCGTGCCAGCCAAAAGCTTCGTACTTCTGGCGCAGATCGCGAACATTCATGACCTCGCGCATCTTGCCGTCGATTTGGATGTTGTTGAAGTCAACCAGCACGGTCAGGTTGCCAAGACCGTAATGAGCCGCACTCGTCGCAGCTTCCCAGATTTGTCCTTCCTGACTCTCGCCATCCGAGGACGTTGCGTAGACACGCGTATCGTCCCATCCGTTGATGCGCGCAGCGAGGGCCATGCCCTGAGCCGTGGACAGTCCGGTGCCCAGGCTGCCGGTGCTCATGTCGATGCCCATCTCGGGACTGCGATGGGGGTGGCCCTGCAAGCGTGAACCAAACTTGCGGAACGTGATCAAGTCTTCCCTTGGCAGGATCCCTTTCTGGGCCAGCACGGAGTAATAACCCGCGCAGGTATGACCGTTGCCGAGCACGAAACGATCGCGGGCCGGGTCGTGCAGGTTCTCGGGGGAGATGTTGATGTGCTCCATCCAGAGCGTTGCCATGAAATCTGCCATGCCGATCGGGCCACCGGGGTGGCCGCAAGCGGCGGCGTGGACCATGTTGACCACGTCGACTCGGATTTGGCGTGCGAAGGCTTCGATCGCTTCTATGCGTTCCCTTGTGAGTGTCATGGCTCAGGCTTTCCTTTTGATCAGTTGGCGGGCACTCGCGGCAAGCGAGGCGGCATCGAGGCCGTACTTGGCGAGCAGGTCATCGGAAGGGCCACTCTCACCAAAGCTGTCCTGAACTCCATTGAGTTCCATGGGAACCGGGTAGGTGCGAGCCAAGTGTTCAGCGACCGCACCGCCCAGTCCGCCGTTGACTTGGTGTTCCTCTGTGGTCAGGACCGCGCCGCACTCGCGGGCAGCCGTTTCGATCAAGGCTCCATCGATGGGCTTGATGGTTGCCATGTTGATCACTCGCGCTTGGATGCCATCGGCCGCCAGTAATTCGGCGGCTTCGAGGGCGGCGGCGACTTGAACACCACACGCCACAATCGCCAGGTCATTGCCTTCGCGCAGCAAGTTGCCTTTGCCCAGTTCGAAGTTGTAGTCCGCATCGAACACGATCGGCGTCTTCGCACGGGAGAGTCGAATGTACATTGGACCGTCGAACTTGGCCGCAGCCTGGATCACTTGCGTGGCTTCGATACCGTCGGCCGGCACCACCACGGTCATGTGGGGCAGCACGCGCATCAGGGTCAAGTCCTCGAGCATCTGGTGAGACTTGCCATCTTCGCCAACGGTCAAGCCGGCGTGGGTGGCGCAAATCTTGACATTGAGTCGCGGCACGCAAATCGTCTGTCGTACCTGTTCCCATGCTTTGCCGGCGGCGAACATGGCGAAGGAGCTGATGAAGACCGTCTTGCCACTCGCGGCGAGGCCCGCCGCTGTGCCAGACATGTTGGCTTCGGCCACACCCATGTTGAAGAAGCGCTCGGGGAAGGCCTTGGCGAATGCCTTCGTGCGCGTGGAACCGGAGAGGTCCGCATCAAGCACGATGATCGACTCATTTTGGCCGCCGAGTTGGACGAGGGCTTCACCGTAGGCATCACGGGTCGCCACCATTTGGATGGAGGGGGATTCCAAGTTCAAACTCACTGGATAACGTTCGCGGTGGGGCCAAAGCGCCGGGCAGACAGCGCTTTGGAAAGGGGACGAAGTCGTTGCCGGCCCAGTCAGGCGCGGCTAGCCGCCTCAAAACACGACTCGCGTTGTAACGCCCCGAGGGCCCCGCTTCAATCAGGGGACCGTCGATTTGCGCGCTCTGAAGCTCCCTTCGGGAGCGAGCCCGCTTGGTGGCCCCAAGAAAGAGCCCCCCGGCTTGGCGCTGGGCGCCGGGCCGGGGGGCAACGAGCGGTGTGCATCCCGCAATTCCGTGCTGATCAGTCTGGCTGAAGAGCCTGGAGTCCGACCTCGCCAACATGCCAGGCGTAGCCACCTTCGAATTCACCATCCTCGCCAGGGATCAAAACCAGTTGCGTATCTGTCTCGTCAATCGAGCAACCGAGTCGCAAGAGTTCGCGCTTTGTGACGCGCACTTCGCGTTTGTGGTTGGCGATTTGAGCAAACAGGTGCCCTTCGAGGATTCGAAGTTCGCGCTTGGAGACGTCTGTCTTCCCAGCGAGTTTGCCAAGTTTGCGTGACAGGGTTTTGATGTCCTTGTTCCGTTCGTGAAGTTCACGATTCATGACCCGGAGCAGGGGGATCAAGGATTCCGCAGTGTTAGCGTCGTATGACTGGTTCATGGCTGAGCTCCTAGAGAGTTAGGGGGTGACTGTATCCAGCTAGCTAAGCGAGAAAGCGCTAGCGGTCGAACGATCTAAAGAACGAGTCGGGGAGAGGATTGGGACGCAAATTCCAAAACCATCCTCAAAACAGCAGTAGGGGCTCTTTTAGGCTAGGCTGGTCGAAACCGAACGCTGGAACTAGCAATTTCTTTTTGCCATGAACGACCCCGAACTCGAACTCACGCACCGTCAAGAATTTTCCGCTGCGCATCGATTGCATGACCCGGCTCTGACCGCTGCGGAAAATTCTTCCCTGTACGGTCCATGCAACAACCCCAACGGTCACGGCCATACGTACACCTACGAAGTGACAGTGAAGGGGCCGGTTCCTCGCTCCGGAATGATCATCGATCTCA
The DNA here is from genome assembly GCA_047638655.1 of Minisyncoccia bacterium. Taxonomy (GTDB): domain Bacteria; phylum Planctomycetota; class UBA1135; order UBA1135; genus JABACD01. The sequence continues at coordinate 7,618 of JBLIMI010000059.1, forward strand.
ATGTTTTGCGAGTGATGATGCGCGAGGAGATTTTTGATCATGTAGATCACAAACACCTGGATCTCGATGTGCCTTTCATGAACGGCCGCATTTCTACGGCCGAGAATCTCGCCCTGGCATTTTGGGAGCGCCTGGCCCCACGCTTGAACGTTCACCAAGGGTGCCGCCTGCACCGAATTAGGGTCTTCGAGGGCAGCGATAGCTTCGTGGACTACTTTGGGACACCCTGAGCCGCCTGAGGGGCCCTGACCGACCGGGGCCCAAAAGAAAGTAGGGGGTTCGCCGGCAAAAATCCGATGAATGTGCTCTGCAGCGCTTGCCGGATCCGTATCCACAGGCGAGCCTAGCTATCCGATGACACCCACCAACCCGCTGCATCTCTTCCTCGTTGCCCTCCTGGCAACGCTGCAACTCTGCTTGCCAGCGTTTGCAATCGGGTCCTGGTGCGAGGGTGGAAGCAAAAGCGGGTGTTGCTGTGTGGACGTCGATCAGGAGTCTGTCGGCCGCTCGTGCTGTTCCATGGATGTGGGCGAGAGCGAGTCAGATGCTCCTCAGTTGCTTGAAGAACCCTGCGGGTGCATGAGTGATCCGCTCGAGGAACCGCTGCCGGTCCCGAGTGTTCCGCATTCGTCGTCGGTTCAGTTGGACGAGACAGTCCTCTTCGAGTTGCCTGCCGGTTTGGTGGCGTCAGTTGCCGTGCATTGCGATCTGAACACGACCAGGGTGACCGTTCCAAGAGCGAGCCCGGCCCTGTCCATCTTGCTTCAGGTCTTCCGTCTCTGATTTCTTTAGGCTCCGCTGACCGTCCTTTGCTCGTCACACTAGTGTCAGCGCGGGACTCGCGAATCACGGCGCCTTTGGCCCGTGCACTTCAACGGCGGAGTGAACGAATGGGGTTTCCCTCGGTGTTCGGATCCAGAAGTCCGTCCCTCCGTGGCCACCCCTTGCCATTTAGCTCAAGAGACATGACACGGAAGACGGATGAACCCTTTGAATCTGACGGCGGCGCTCAGCGCGCTCACCATGGCCCTGACTGGGTGTGCTACAGCGGGACGCCAAGCAGCGGCTATCACGCCGCAGCCCGCGGCCAATGTTGCGCGCGTTGAACACGTTGCGCGTAGCCCTATTCCAGAAGAACAGGCCATTGGCCCGGCGTCGCTGAGCGACTTGCAGTCGCTTGTGGCTTATGGCCTGGCGAACAGTTCGCGTCTGGCGGCTGCCGAGGCCGACTGGATGGCGGCCACGGAACACAGTGCTGGTGTGGGCCGCTTGCCAGATCCGCGCTTCTCCTACTCCGAATCGGTGGAAGAGGTTCAGACGCGGACCGGGCCGCAGGAGCGACGCTTCGGGATCACGCAGGCCTTTCCCAAGCGTGGAGAGTTGGACGCCAAGGAGCGCATCGCCGATCACGAGGCGACGGCGTTTTGGCACATGATGCAGTCTGAACATTTCAAAGTTGTCGAAGAGATCGAACTCGCTTACCACGACTACGCATTCCTGGCGAGCCAGTTACGAGTCACAGGCAAGCTCGTGAACTTGCTTCGGAATCTTGAGCCAGTCGTGCAGGCCCGCGTGCGGGCCGGGGGTGGGCAGGAAGACTTACTGCGGCTGCAAATCGAGATCGGGCGTCTGGAGGATGACTTGGCCAGTCTGGAGCGACGCCAACCTGCACTCTCCGCGGAATTGGCACGCACCTTGACGTGGCACGCAGACGCGGCGTCGCTGCCCCTGCCGGCCGAGATCGTGCCCCAGACTCACGTACAAACACGGGGCGAGTTGCTGGAGATGGCGCTCGCCGATAACCCCGCTTTGCACGTGCTCGAAGCTCGGGCGCGCGCACGCCAAGCGGGGGAGGATCTCGCCGGGGTGGCTGCCCGGCCTAGCTTTGGCGCACGCATCGATTACATCCAAACTGGCGAGGCGCTGAATCCTTCCGTTTCCGGCAGCGGAGACGATCCATTGATGGTGGGGATCTCCATGTCGCTGCCCGTCTGGCGCAGCAGATATGCCGCAGGAGAAAGGGAAGCACGCCAGCGAACCCGCGCCCTGCGCGAACGCATAGACACGGCCCAACTAAAGCTTGTGTCCCTGGTGGAAGAGCAAGCCTACCGCGTGGAAGATGCTGCGCGGCGCATCACCCTGGTCCGCGAGTCTCTGATTCCGCGAGCCAATGAAGCGATGACGTTGACTTTGATCAGTTATCGCACGGGCAAGTCCAGCGTGCTTGACCTGATCGACTCAGAACGCGCGCTGTTGGAATTTGAACTCTCCTACTGGCGCGCCACTCGCGCCTATTTACAAGGGGAGTCTCGATTGCGAGCCCTCACTGGCCAGGGGGCCAAACGATGAACATCAAGAAAGGAATCCTCTACGTCTTTGCGGTAGTTGTCTTGCTCGGGGTTGGCCGTTGGAGCGCCAGTTGGGGCTCCCCACCGGAAGTGGGTCACGAGCCTGGCCACGAGCAACCCATGGCGGGCGAAGAGGTAGCCGCGATTTGGACTTGCCCAATGCATCCGCAGATCCAACTACCCGAGTTTGGCGATTGCCCCATTTGTGGCATGGACCTTGTTGCGATGGTGGCGGGGGAGGAGCTGCCTCATCAGCTTTCGATGTCGGAGTCGGCCAAGGAACTCTCGCGCATCATGACCGTGCGTGTTGGACGCAAGCTAGTCCAGCGATCCGTGCGCATGGTTGGGAAGATCGACTTTGACGAGAGCACCGTGCGCACCATCTCGGCCTGGGTTCCGGGCCGAATCGACCGTATGTACGTGGACTACACCGGTGTCCGTGTCCAGCAGGGCGACCACTTGGTCTCGCTCTTCAGCCCCGAACTACTGAGTGCCCAAGAGGAATTGCTGGCGGCTCGAGCGCGCTTGAAAGCCACTGCCGGTGAGGCCAGCGAGTTTCTCGCCTCGAGCAACCGCCGGGCGTACAAGACCGCGCGGGAGAAGTTGATTCTCTGGGGTCTGACCGAAGTGCAAGTGTCTGAGATCGAGGACCGTGGGACGGCGGAGGATCACATGATGCTCACGTCGGCCAGTTCTGGAGTCGTGACGGAGAAGTTCCTTGCCGAAGGCTCCTACGTTCAGACGGGAACCAAGCTCTATCAAATCGCAGACTTGCATCACCTCTGGGTTCGCCTTGACGCCTACGAGCAGGATCTCACCTGGCTTCGCTACGGTCAGGACGTCACCCTTGAAGCCGAGGCCTTTCCCGGCGAGGTGATTCGTGGGCGGATCTCATTCATCGACTTTGAGATCGATGCAAATACACGGACCGCCAAGGTACGCGTGAACGT
>JBLIMI010000060.1:0-10842 GCA_047638655.1 Minisyncoccia bacterium
TGGGCGACGATCGTCCCCCCTTGCTCACCAGCGCCGGGGCCTAACTCGATCAGGTGATCCATCTCGCGCAGGAAGCCCTGGTCATGTTCGACAACCACGATTGTATTGTTCGCCTGCTGTAGGCAGCGCAGGCGTTCGATGAGTGCTTCCACTTCGTCACCCTGAAGTCCGGCGCTGGGCTCATCTAGCACCAAAGTCACGCCACTCAGCCCGGAGCGCAAAACACTGACGAGGCGCACTCTTTGGCGTTCGCCTCCGGACAATTCCGAGGTGCGACGCCCGAGCGGAATGTGCCCTAGTCCAAGTTTGGCGAGATCCTCTAGACGCTCGCTGACTTCGGGAAGCAGGCGTTCGATGGCAGCCCGTTGAAGCGCGCGCAGCCCAAGTCCCTCACCTTGCTTTAGCGAGCGAAGGGCCACGAGCACGGCGCCCAACGGCACTTGCATCAGTCCCGGGAGGGTCCAGTCGCCGAGCACCACGCGTCGGGACCTGCTGCCGAGGCCGGACCCATCGCATGTTGAACAGGGGCCGTCTTGGAGGGGTTCACTCCATGCTGACGCGCTCTTCTGATTGGCTCGGCGTTCGGACTCGCGTTCAACGAGGGACAAGAAGCCATCCCAGGTGCCCTCGAAGTGGTGCGTGCTGGACTCTTCCTGGGATCCTTCCGCAAGTGTCCAGGCCACCTTGAACGACTTACTCCCCGAGCCATTCAACGCCTGTTGGCGCGCTTGTTCGGGTAGGTCCTGCCAGGGCAGGGTGAGATCAACCGCTGGGCCGAGCGCTGTTCGCAAAGTGGCGATGTATTGTCCGTCCCGTTCGGAAAAGTAAGCGCCAGGCTTGGTGCCTGCCATGGCTCCCTCGAGCAAAGAAAGCGAAGGGTCGCTGATGAGTCGCGCTTCGCTACAACGGGGGACAGAGCCTCGGCCTTTGCAAACCTGGCAGGCGCCCAGGGCTCGGTCACTGCTGAAGTGCTCCGCCGTCAAGTCACAAGGCTCTCCATCGAGCATGCCTGCACGAGAGAACAAGAGTCGCAGAACAGGCCCGAGCCCCGTTTGCGTCGCAACACTCGAGCGCGTACCTCCAAAACTATCTCCCTGAAGCAAACTGAGCGTGGGCCCCAGGCCGCTCGCGCTCTCCAGTTCAGGGCGGGGCATCCGCCGCATGTGCCGTCTTACCTCGAAAGGCAAACTCTCAGAGAATCGTTGCCAGGCCTCGGCCGCAAGAGTTCCATAGGCGAGGGAACTCTTGCCGCTACCCGAGACGCCACAGATTCCCGTTAACTGCCCACGCGGTATGCGGACGTCGATTCCCTGAAGGTTGTTTGTGCTGACACCCTTGAGTTCGATGAACTCGGGAGTCAAAGCGGGTTGTCTTGGCTTGCGGTTCTCTGTCAGTGGACTCCAATCAAGCTCGGGGTTGGCCCTGACCCGACCATTCGCGACTTCTGTCACGAAATCCGCAGCGGCCCACAGGTGGCGATGATGAGAAATGGCCAACACGGTGTGGCCAGCCTCAACCAAGCGCTCCATTGCAGCCAATAACAACTTCACATCGTTCGGATGCAAACCGCGGTCGGGCTCATCGAGGAATAGGAGAGTTGGCTTGGCGTCTGTCGTGCCCAGTAGAGTCGCGAGCTTGACCCGTTGGGATTCGCCGCGACTGAGTTGATTGGAGGGCTGCCCAAGTGGCACGTGACCCAGGCCCAATTCTTCCATGGCGCAACACAGGCTTGCGATGGGGGGATCGCTAGCGAAGAAAGAGAGCGCTTCGCGAACCGTCATCCCCAGGATGTCCGCGATGGAACGTCCATTCAACTGCACTTCCAAGATCCCCGCTTCATATCGCGATCCCCTGCAGTCTTCGCACACAACATCGACGTTTTCGAAGACGTGCAATCCGAGGCGCGTGGTGCCGATGCCAGCACAGGTGGGGCAGCGTCCGCTCTTGTTGTTGTAGGAAAAGTGACCGGGGCCGAACTTGCGGGCGCGAGCTTGCTCCGTCGCAGCGAAGCGCTTGCGAACCAGATCAAACAATCCCGACCATGTTGCTGGAGTGCTGCGAGAGGTTCGACCGATGGGGCGCGCATCCAAGGCTCGCACACTGTTCAGAGGAACGCCTTCAATGTTGTGGAAGGGACCGCCAGTGGTACCCGTCAGGGCGGGTAGAAGCGTTCCAAAGATGAGGGAGCTCTTTCCCGCTCCAGAGGCCCCGATGACTAGGTTTAGGGCACCCAAGTGCAACGTGAAGTCGTCACCCTGCAAGTTGTGCAAAACCGCCCCGCGCAAGGCCACCGTGGAGCCGGATGCGCGGCGGATCCGTTTGGGCTGTGGCGCAGGGCCTAGTGGGTTTTCGGGCAATGCGCCAACGCTCGTGACTTCTCCGCCATCCGTTCCTGGGCCGGGTCCGATGCACACCATTTGATCTGCGTGGCGCGCCATGTCCGGGTCGTGCTCGACAACGAGCAGCGTGTTCCCGAGCTCGCGCAGATCGTCGAGGACCGCGCGCATCCCCGCTTGGCTTCCAGGGTGAAGACCGAGCGTGGGCTCATCCATGGCGAACATGACACCGCACAAGCCGGCGGAGAGTTGTGTGGCGAGCAGCACCCTCTGTCCTTCCCCTCCAGATAGCGTCGTGCTCTCGCGGTCAAGTGCTAGATGCCCGAGGTCGAGCCTTCGCATGCGCTCGAGTCGCGCTTGAAGTTCGGGCTGCAGGACCTGGAGCACACTGCTTGAGGGGAGACTCTCGAGAGCTAAGGGTAGCTCATCGACAGGGACGGCGAGCAATTGGGGCAAGCTGTGCTGGCCCACACGGGCCTCGCGTCCTGCCCGCGCCAGACGCGAACCGCCACAGTCTGAACAAAGGACCGAGCGCACAAAGCGCAAGATGTTCGGATTGCGATTGCGCTTCAGCGTCTCTTCGATGATCGGAACCAAGCCTGGGTAGTAGCCTTCTTCCCGCGGGCGAGCGGTGATGCCCTCCCACTTCATGCGCGACTCGATCGGGTGTTTCCCGAAGGGGACCTTGAGTGCGCGCGTGCCATACAGGATGACCTTGCGCTGGTCATCATCGAGGGCTTCCCAAGGTGTGTCTACATCGAAGCCATGGGCGGCACAAATCGTGTTCATGACCTCGAGCGTGACCTGGCTATAGACGGTGTACCCGTTCTTGAGCGTGGGCACCAATGCTCCCGCCCGCAAGCTCTTGCTGGGATCGGCCACAAGGGTGGCCGGATCCACGAAGTCCTCAATCCCGATTCCCGAACAGGTTGCACAAGCGCCGAGTGGATGATTGAAGCTGAAGTGACTGCGGGTGAGTGCTTCGTTCTCCGGGTCCCGGGCGACCCGCGCATACAAGAGGCGCAAGAGGTCGAGTGTCCCGGTCATGGTTCCGACCGTAGAGCGCACGTTGGGCGAGAGAGTGCGCTGCCCGATGGCAATGCATGCGGGCAACCCGGTCAGTTCCTTGGTTGCAGCGCGGCCCAACTTGCCAAAGAAGTGGCGCGCACGCGTGGAGAGCGAGGACAGGTAACGGTGTTGTCCTTCGCGTACCAGCGTGTCGAACACCAGGGATGTCTTGCCGGACCCCGAGGGCCCGACGACGGCGATCCATTGGCCTTGTTCGAGGTCTAGATCAACCTCCTTCAGATTGTGTTCCGTTGCACCGCGGAGACGGATGGTGGGGGGCATGGCAGGAGCGCTTGGGAATTAGTGTTCGCTCGTGACCGGAGTTTTTCCTGCCAGCGCAGAATGAACTCGTTCCGTGATGCGCTCAAAGGTCCTGGGGGGAACACGCGCGTCCGCTCGTAACTCTTCAAGATCACTTGCTAGCGTTGCCAATTCGTTGCGCAGGCCTTCGGCCGCTCCCGGGGGCAGCGCTGCCCTACGCGGTCCGACGAACTCGGAGAGTTGTCCCATAGACTCCGCGAAGTGTAGGGGTAAGTCTGCTGCAAGGGCAGCATGTGCCCGTTGCGCGATCAAGAAAGGGTTGGGTTCGTAGACGAGAGCCCTGTCGATGAGCACGATGGCGTCGAGGGCAAGTTGTGCGCGGTCTGGAGCCTGTTCCCAATGCAGGCGCCAGGCCGCTCGCAAACGCGTCGCGTGCATGAACCAGGGTGCACTCGGCGGAACATTGGCCAAGCCGGGTTCTAGTGCACGCACCTCGTTCCATTGTCTCTTGGCCAGAGCCTTCCAACCGCTGTAAACCAAGAGCGGTGCCCCGGCCAGTTCTTGGGCGAGGGACTGCTTCTCTTCCGATCCTGCGAGACCGGCTGCAATCCGTGGCAAGTCATCGCGCAGCAGCAAGAACCGGCCCGCTTGGTTTTTGGGATCGATCTGGAAGGCGGTTTGGAAGTTGCGATTCCCCGTTGCCCATTGGGCACCGATCAAGCTGGCCTCGAGCGTGCCCTGAACACGCCCTTTTTCCGCCGAGTCGGCCGGCAGCAACTTCAGTAGTTGGGCGGCGCGGGGTAACAGATTGGAGAAAGCGAGGCGGCGCACGAGATAAGTGGTGTCGATCTCACTTACGAGTGCTTGTCGTAGAGAACTCGTGCTGTCCAACAGCGGATCGAACGGAAAGAGTAATTGGGCCAGACCTTCAGAGGCAAAATTGCTCTTAGCCGGTCGTGCCCTCATGGCCAATAGGTTGGCATCGTCGGTACAAACGGGAGCGCCGGTGCAAAGTTCTGCCAGACCGTCCTGTTCCAATGCCAGAAAGGCGAGCAGGTCATTGACGCCAGTGAAGCCAACTTGCGACCACCACTCCCGCGCGGAGGCCATGGGGGCACCACTTTCTGCGACTTTTCGTTCCACATCGAGGTCGCCGTCGGATGCAAGGAAGATGAGCATGGTCCCGTTCGGACGGTAGAGTCGAACGTGATCGAAGGAGTCGAGTAGCGTGGCCCCTAGTGAAGCGAATAGCTCTTCATCGAGAAACCCAGCGCTCATCCACTGGACGAAGACTCCATCTCCGTTTAGGTGCTGCTTCGCCACCTCCAGGAACTCGCGAGTGTAGAGATGTGACGCACCTGCGGTCCAGGGATGGGAGGGTTGGGAGACAATGATGTCCCAGCTCTCATCGGTCAGCGCAAGCGCGCCGCGAGCGTCGCTGAAAGTGACGGTCAGCCTCGGATCGTCAAGTGGATTGATCCGGCGCCGGTTCGCGAAGGCCTCGTTGGCGTTCAGGATCTCGGGTTCGAGTTCGATCACATCGAGTTCGGCGATGGAAGGCGGAATGGACTCGATGGTCACACCGCCACCGAACCCGATCACCATCATGGTCTTGGCGCTGGGACGAGCAATGACCGGGAGCAAGGCCAGGTACTGGGGCGTGAGTAAGCCAAAGGGAATGGCTCCTTTGGGAGCGACACCCGCTTCAGGCAAACCGTTGGAGCGAATGCCGAGGTGACCTTTCTCTTCCACTGCCAAAACGGTGGCGGAGCGCCCTACCGCAAAGTGCAAGATCTCCCCTCCAGCGGCGGGCCCGAGATACGAGTTGCGCAACAAGGTCTCGGGAGTTTGAGGCGAAAATTGGGTCGCAAGCAGGATTGCCAACGCAGTGATCGGGAGACTCCAGTTGCGGGAGAGGCCCAGGAGCCAAGCGCTCATACTCATGAGCAGCAGATTGACGCCCACCATGATTTGGGCAACCAGGGCAAAACCCAGGCTCGGAATTAGAAAAAATCCGGAGAGTAGGGCGCCGGCGATGGCTCCCACTGTGTTCCAGGAATAGACACGGGCGGAGGCGGGGCCAGCATGTGCAACGTCGACGGCTAGTAGACGCAAAGCGAATGGGAACGTTGCGCCGATAAAGAGCGTCGATGGCAATAGAACGGATGCCGCCAAGAGCGCAGCATTGAAGACGCTCCGTCCGGCATCGCCTTCGAGGGCGGCGAAGCGTGCGGGCAAACCGTCGAGTTGATTCCACAACAGGGCAGAAAATATGGCGATGCCAAGCTGTGCGACGACAAATCCCCAGAGCGATCCCTTCCGTGAACGAGCGAGCGAAGCGGCGATGGCGCTGCCGAGAGTGATTCCCACCAGAAAGGTCGCGAGCATGGTGGCAAAGGCGTACACGCTGCCCCCAAGCAATTGGCTGAACAGCCGCGTCCAGAGCACCTCGTAAGTGAAGGAGGTCAAGCCTGAGATGGCGATCAGGGGCAGGATCCAGCTACTGCGTTGGTTGCTTGCGTGCGCCTCACACGCATCGTCCTGCACTGGAGCCGAGCGGTTTGCTGACCCTCGTGAGATCCAGGCGGCCAGAACAAAGACCAAGGCGTTGACGCCGACCCCGACTTGAACCGTCGCGCCTAGTCCGATCTGGGGAAGCAAGAGGAACGCTGCGACCAACGTGCCGCAAGCTGCGCCAGCCGTGTTGATGGCGTAAAGCAAACCAACGCGGGTTCCGATTTGCGACTTGCGCTGCACGGCATGCCCCGTCAGCAGCGGCAGAGTGGCTCCCATGAAAGTGGTTGGGACCAGGATGACCGCGAAGGCCGCGATGGCATAGAAGAGCGGTTGCTCCCATCCGCCCGAGGCGACCAACTCGGGTTGCTGGCCGATCAGTTCGGATTGAAGGTCCCTCGCGAGGCGCAGGCCCGTGGGTACCAGCAACGCGCCAGCGGCGATACCGAGTTCTAGCAAGCCGTAGACCAGCACAGGCCGCCTCAAGCGCCCTACGAACTTCCCCGCGAGCGTAGCCCCCAGAGCAAGTCCGCCCATGTAAGCCGCCAGCACGGTAGCCACAGCCAGCTCGGAACTCCCGAAGGCGATGGAGAACTGCCGCAGCCAGGCCGTTTGGTAGAGCAGCGCTGCAAAGCCCGAGAGGGCGAAACACAAGAGCACGCCGAGAAAGCTTCCCGTGCCATCGGCAGGTCGTGCCACGGCGGGTGACGCGAGCGACGTGTCTTCGGCGACAGTGTCCATCGGCGCAAGGGTACACGACGACGATTCTTCCGCGAAGGCGGTGCTGGGTGAGATTTCGAGCGGGTCGTCGGTCTGCCGCTTCCAGACCCCGTTACCCTGCGCGCTCCATGATTTCGCTCAGCAAAATATCCATGCATTACGGCAGGCGCGCCCTGCTCCTCGATGCCTCCTTTCAGCTCAATTCCGGAGAGAAAGTCGGACTTCTAGGCCCCAATGGTTCCGGTAAGACGACCCTCTTTCGCCTGATCGTCGACGAGGAACAGGCGGACACTGGTTTGGTGTCTGTCCCGAAAAAGACCACCGTGGCTTACTTTCGCCAGGACGCCGGGGAGATGACCGGTCGCGCAGTTTTGGACGAGGCCATTCTGGGCAGCGGTGAGCTAGGCGACATGCACATGGAATTGGCGCAGCTGGAGGCGGCCATGGCTGATCCCGAGCGTCTCGACGAGATGGACCAGATTCTGGCGCGCTTCGGCGAGGTGCAAGGGGACTACCAGCAGAAAGGCGGCTACGAGTTGGAGGCCCGTGCCCGCGAGGTTTTGCACGGTCTCGGTTTCGACGAGCAGCAGGTCGAGGGTGACGTCGGAGACCTCTCCGGAGGTTGGCGCATGCGCGTGTCCATCGCCAAGGTCTTGATCGGGCAAGCGGATGTCTTGCTCTTGGACGAACCTACCAACCACCTCGACATCGAGTCCATTCTGTGGCTCGAGGAGTACCTCAAGTCCTGCAAGGCGGCCATTCTGATGACTTGCCACGACCGTGACTTCATGAACAGCGTGGTTTCGCGCCTGGTCGACATCGACGCCGGTGAACTCGTCAGCTACACCGGCGACTACGACTACTACGATGCCGAGCGCAAACAGCGGTCCGCGCACCAGGAGGCAGCTTTTGTTCGCCAGAAGGCCATGCTCAAGAAAGAGGAGCGCTTCATCGAGCGCTTCGAGAAGAATGCTGCCAAGGCTTCCCAGGTCCAATCGCGAGTCAAGAAGCTAGACAAGATCGAGAAGCTGGAACCTCCCAAACAGCGGGTCCTGGTTCCGTTTCAGTTCCGAACGCCACCCCGCTCGGGAAACGATGTGGTGGCTTGCAAGGGTATATACAAGAGCTACGGCGAGAAGGTGATCTACGAGGACTTCAACTTTGAGGTGCAGCGTGGAGAGCGGTGGTGCGTGATGGGCGGAAACGGCGCCGGTAAGACGACCCTATTGAAAATGGTGGCCGGGGCGATCCTGCCGGACAAAGGCCAGATCAAGCTCGGTGCCAGCTTGAAGATGGGGTACTTCGCGCAGTCCGCCCTCGAACTCTTGGATCCGGAGCGCACCATTTGGGAACAGATTGACGAGGCCTTTCCCACCGCCACCATCGCTAGCAAGCGCAACTTGCTGGGTGCGTTTGACTTTCCTGGAGATGACATTGAGAAGCGTATTGGGGTCCTCTCGGGAGGAGAGCGCTCGCGGCTTGTCTTGGCGCAAATGCTTTACGATCCGCCGAACTTTCTGGTCCTTGACGAACCCACCAACCACCTCGATCTAGCTACTAAGCAGATGCTGGTGGACTCCTTGCGCAACTTTGAAGGCACCATGTTGTTCGTTTCCCACGACCGGACGTTTCTACGTGGGCTCGCGAACAAAGTACTCGACCTCAGCGGAGGTGGGGAAGAACGCGCGCGTCAGCCGCTCGTCTTCCACAGTGACTACCAAGCTTGGGTGGAGAGCACCGGGCACGATGCGCCCGGAGTCTGGCACTAGCCTGGTCGATTCACGAGTCGAAGCCGAGTGGCTTGGGGTCGTTGGCGCATCGACCCGTGAATCGATCCGCTTAGTGCTGGTCTTCGAACTCGAACAGCCAGAAGAGCTGGTAGCGATCGGACTGCGCCGTTGTCTCGAACTCGAACATTCCGAAGGGGAAGATCGAGAGCAGCGTGTCCTGCTGGGGCGAGCGGTTCGACGAATGGCGGTACCTGGAACGATAGTTGGCTCCAAATTGAAAGATGAAGTCGACGAAGGACCAGGAGGTGCGGATCACGTCTGTCTCGTAGTCCCAGACAATCGGAAAACTCGTACGTGAACTCTTCTTGATGTCGCTGATGACAGACATCGTTGATTCGTGAGTGCCGAGGGGTCCTTCCACTGCAAGCAAGACATCGCCATCCTCATTTGTGACGTTGCTCGTGGTCATGGAATCAAACCAATCGGCGGGGATGTCTGTTCGGTTGGTGCGCGCCAGAACAGCACGGCTAATGTCTTGATAGGAGTTGACAGATTGTCCGTCACACTCGAGGACCTTGTCACCACTTCGGAATCCAGCGAGGTAGGCGGGCGAACCCACCAGGGACCCAGCGACGAGAGTCATGGGGTCGCTCGAGCCGTAGATCTCGCTAGCCAGCTCGTCGGAGAGTGTTCCCACCATCAATCCAGTCAAGCGGAACACTCCGAGATCGGAATCCACTTGGAACGTGTCGGACTTGCTCACCTGCACTTGTTTCGTTCCAAGTGTCACGCTCACTTGCGAGGGTTCAGATGCGTAGACATCGTCGGAGTTCGCCTCAAGCACCATCATGGTGACCGTGGCTCCCGGCTCGATGAATGCATCGAGTAGTTCTTTCAGTTGTTCGGGAGCGCTGAGCGCGATTCCGTCCATGGATAGCAAAATGTCTCCCATGCTGATTCCGGCCAGCATCGCAGGTGAATTGCGCGTGATGCGGTTCACGATCAGACCGTTCCAGGGGGTGACAGAAAGTGGCGCGGATTGATCGCCTTCCTCTTTCGCGAGCACAGGAAGTGATTTGGCAAGCTCGCTGTTGATGGAGCCGGCCCGCAACCCGAGGGTGGCCACGTCGAACTTCTGTTGTTTCTCGCGGGTGACCGAGATCTGGCCCTCGCGCCCGGCGAGTAGGGCGTAGGTGAGAGTTTCACCCGCTTCGCTCACGCTCTGGTGAAGAACGGTGTGCTTGGGTGTGACCCGGATGCGGCGCGAGGTAGAGCACGCGCAGGTGAGTAGGGCGAGTGCGAGGATGGTCAGTGTTTGTCTCATGATTCAGTGCTTGGACGAAGGGGCGTTGCTCGATTCGCAGGGGTTACGTTGGCGCGCCCGGCGGAGTTCCAGGATCTCTACTTAAATTCCGGCCTGGGCCAAGGCGGGTTGCTCGCCAGCCCACCAAGCGGTCCACTCCGCGGTAGAGTCGCGGAGGGGCGCTGGGTCGGCCCTCTTGGACCCCCAGCGCTTCCAACCCATGGGCTTGGTGGTGGTCTCATGGTCCACGCCGAAGGGCGCATCATTCCAGGAGTCGCCGGTGCGTTCTGCCCAGATGGCTCGCAATCGACTTTCGACCAGCGCGTTGACTTCCGGGTTTGCCCCGCCGATTCTTGCGATCAGAGCCGGCACGACTTCATCGAGGCTTCCGTGAGTCTCGAGAGTCAAGTTCTGAGCGCTGCGGTGCAGGACGATGGTTTCTTCGAAGCCGTAAGCCGGAACGGATGAACGCCGCACTCGTGGCGCACGAACCGGTTCTGCCGCAGCGACGAATCGGTCCGGAGCTACTGTCAGTGCTTCAGCTTGAGAAGCCTCCATGGCTTCCGTCGAACGGGCCAGAGCCGCTGTCTGGGCGCCCAACGCATCGGACATTTCCACGAAGCACTGGCCTGTGAAGTTCAGCGCCAACTCGAGCTCCCGTGAACGGTAAGACGTGGGGCGGGTGACGTACTCGACCTGTGTGACCACTCGGTCCACGTACTCGATGCGGGCTTCAGGAGTGACGGTGCTGGCCACTTCAAATTCGATCAAGTCTCCGGCAGGAGAGCGATATTGTAATTGTGAGCCCGGTGCGACCAGCATGTGGTCGCCGGCCCGCAAGGGAAGCTCTCCCTTGGCTAGGGGAATCAATTCCGAAGAGCGTTGGACCGTTCCCCCACCGCTGTTGAGG
>JBLIMI010000061.1:0-10822 GCA_047638655.1 Minisyncoccia bacterium
ATTTCACCGCTGGTCAATGCCGCCTTGAAACCAGAGACCGTGAATGTGCTGCTGCCTCCAACCGTGTTGCCATAGAGCAGTCCGCAGGCCACGGACAACCCCACGGCCACGAACAACTTGGGCTTACGGCTCTTTCGAATCTGATTTCGATCGCCAGCAGATAGCGTCCGGTTCCAGATCTTGTTCCACACAGGCCAAGTCATTAAGGCCAGCCACAGCACCATGAAGAACATCTCCCAACCGCTGATGGCCTCCAAGATTGGATAAGAGCGTTTCCCGACGAGTTCCAACCCGCCTTCTTCGGGCTGATTGGGATCGAGCGCCTTGAAGTCGATGCGCAAGGCCTTGACTAGTGTCTTACTGGCGGTGGCGCCGCTCTTCAGACTCTCTTGAACTTCGTCTGTGCGAGCCGTCGCCGTACTTTGAGCCAAATCCCGAAGCCCAATGACTGAATTCTCAAATCCAACCAGGGTCGCGGCTTTCTCCACGGACAGCGAAGCCCGCATGATCTCCACTTGCCGCAACACGGCACCACTCTCGAGCCGCAAGGCCTCGAGGTAGGTCTGCTCGGACTCTCCGGAGCGCTTCTCGCGGAACTGCTCCGGGCTCTGCTTCGCCACCCGGCCTAGCCCCAGAGTCGCGGGATAAATGGTGCGTAGGGCCTTGTTGTAGGTGGAGTAGTCCGCCGCCTCAAGCATGTACGGCCTGTCATTGGCCAGGATCGGAGCGTAGATCGCCGAGGCGTACATCAAGGTCAAGATCACCACGGCAACCTTGTACAGGTTGTTGCGGCCGAGCTGCTCGAACACAAGGTCCCAGTAGTCCTTCGAGTAGGCGACGGAGTCCTGAGAGTCCGCGTCTGTTTCCTGAGTCGACTGCGTCATAGGAGTTCAGGAGTACTTGATACGGGGATCGACGAGGGCATAGGCGATGTCCGAGAACAAGATGCCCAACAGGGTCATGGAACCCGAGAGTGTCATGGTGGCCATGATCACGTTGTAGTCCCGTCGCAAGAGACCTTTGAACATGTACTCCCCCATTCCAGGGAGTCCGAAGACCACCTCCACGACCAGAGAGCCTCCGATCAAGATCGGCAAGATCGATGCAAAGATGGTGATCACTGGGATCAGCGAGTTCCGAAGCGCGTGCTTGAAGACGATGGCCCGCTCGCTGAGGCCCTTGGCCCGTGCCGTTCGAATGAAGTCCTGGTGAATGACTTCAATCATGCCCGTGCGCATCTGACGCGAGATGTAAGCCAGGCTGCCGTAGGTCATGACAGACACCGGCAAAATGAAGTGCTTGATAGCGTCCAAGATGTAGGGCCAGCTTTCGAGGCTCGCCGCGTCCCGGCCATGCAGACCAATCACCGGCAACCAAGCGAGGCCAGTGACGCCAAAGACCAGCTTCAACATCAAGCCTGCCCAGAACACAGGGATCGAATACAAGACGAACAGGCCGAGTGTGGTCAGGGTGTCGATGCGGGTCCCCGCTCGATTGGCCGAATAAATGCCGATGGGCAAGGCCAATAGATAGGTCAAGAACATCGATAGGACGGCCAGGGGCAGGGTCGTGGACAGCAACCGCTTCAGGATCTCGTCCCCGATCTGCTTGTTCTTGTTGAACAGTTCGGTACCGAAATCGAAGGCGAGGAAACCACCCCAGGGCTCGCGGCCATCACCACCAAAGAGTTCGTGCCCTTCGGGCCTGGTATTGAAAGGGCCCAGGAAGCCGATGTACTGCACGAGGAAGCTACGGTCCAGCCCGTTCTCGTGCTTGAAGGCGGCGATGCGCGCTTCAAAGTCCACCTTGTCCTGGGTCACTTCCCCGCTCCCGCCACCGCCGATACCCATCATCTGGATCGCGGGGTCACCGGGGGCGGCATGAATCAAGCCGAGGATGATGAGGATGATTCCGAGCATGGTCGGGATCATCCACAGCACGCGGCGAATGAGGTACTGAAGCACTAGTCTTTCTTGGTCGGGGGGCTGACCTAATTACTTCTTGGGCGTAGCCCGAGTGCCTTCCGTTCCGGCGGGATAGTACCAACGCCGCAGCATGTACCCCGGAGCAATCTTGCTGGCCTGGAAGCCGCGCACTTTCTTGTTCATCGCGAACTTGCGCGGGCTGTTGAGACCAAACATGTAGGGGTGAACATCTTCGTAGATGCGTTTGTGCAGTGCTTGCCAGATCTTGGCGCGCTTGGCGTCGTCCAGTTCCTTCTGCCCTTCCTCGATCAGGCGATCGACTTCGTCATCCATGACGCCACACATGTTGGAGCTCTTGACTTCCGCCGGCCCCCATTTCGAGTGCCACAGCTGCTCGGGGTCGCTCTCGAGGGGCGGCACCCAGGCCAGATTGACCAGGTCAAAGTTACGCTCGAGCATGCGCTCCAGGAAAGTCGACCACTCAAAGTTTCGCAGGCTGATCTTGATGCCCAGGGGCTCGCAAGCTTGCTGCAATCGTAGAGCGAAGTCCTTGGAGGCGTCGTTGCCAGAAGGGTAGAGGAACTCGAGCTCCAACTTGACGCCATCCTTGTCGATGATGCCGTCCCCGTCGCGGTCGTACCAACCGGCTTCCGCCAGCAACTCTTCGGCCAGATCCGGATCATAGGGCAGGAACTCCAGCTCGCGGTTGTAGCCAATCCCGAAGTAGTTCTGGGGGCCGTTGACTCGAATAGCGAGGTCCTTGTACTTGGTACGCTTGTACTCTTCCCAGTCGAAGGCCAGGGTCAGGGCCTTGCGTACTTCAATGTCCGCGAGTTGCGGCCGCAGCATGTTCATGCCGGTGTAGCCGTAGGTGCCGGTGTAGAAGTAGCCCTTGTAGAACGAGTCGGTGAACGCGGAAATCTGAGTCGCCTCGCCAAAGTATTGCTCGGACTTGACCCGCGCAAAGTAATCCAGCTCGCCGTTGATGAGGGCCTCAAAGGCTGTGCTGTCATCGCTGATGTGGCGCCAAACGATGCGGTCCACATATCCGCCTTTGGACGGGTCGTGATAGTCCTCGAAACGCTCCGCGACAATCGCCTGGTCATCCCAGCTCACGATCTTGTACGGCCCGAGTCCGACCCAGTCGGTGTTGTGCGGGTTCTTGTTGATGTAGGCACCGAGTTCAGCCTCGCTGAAGACGTAGTTGGGACCATGCAGAGCCGCGGCGTCTTCGTGCACTTTCGTGTCGTACTTCTTGTTGTCCGGATCCGTCAGGTCGTAAAGGTGACGGGGCAAGATGCACATCTCCCCAGGAACCTGCTTTGCGAGGAAGTACTGCTTGTCAAAGAAGAAACGAACGGTCGTATTGTCCGGAGTCTCTCCCGTGAGGATTTGTAGGAACTGAAAGCGAATCTCATCCGCTTGCACTTCCATGTTGTTGTAGATGTCCCAGCTGAAGAAGACATCGTCCGCATCGAACAAGTGACCGTCGTGCCAATGAACGTTGTCAGGCAAGTAGTAGGTGAAGATCGACCCGCTGTGCACTGCTTCCACATCCTCCTTCAGCACCTTCACGCTGCGGCCTTGACCGAGCATGGTTGACTTGGAGACACCTGTCACGGTGTACGAGTCGCCACTCTCCACGACCTTGCCGTATAAAATGTTGCGCAGGGTCTCGCCCTCACCAATGGCCTTCGCCTGGGTGTACTTCGAAACAGCCTCGGGCTTGAGCACGACCTGATCCTCTTCCTCGAAACCGGTCGCCAGGCTCGGCTTGTAGTCCCACATCTCCCAGTCCTGCAGGATCAGGCTGTCGTGCACCTCGTAGTTGATCCAGTGGGCGACGGCCGAGTTCTCCACCGCGCGATTGAGGCCCTCGACCATGGTCGAAAGGTGGACCACCACCTCGCCCCCGTAGGCTTTCTCCACCGCCGTGGCCAGATTGGGGTGAAACTCGTCCACCGGGGCCTTGTGCGGTCCCTCGATTTCATCCGCCGTGCCGCTCGCAAGGCCCAGGGCCGGAGAGAGGGCGAGAATCCCTCCGATGGCGAGAGTTCGAAAGAGTTGTGAACAGGCGCGTTTCTGGCGGAGTTGCGACATCTATGGTGTGTCCAAGAGGGGACCAAGTGACGGGAAAAGGGAGCCCGATGGACTCCGCTGTGCTCCACGCTACCCGATCGACCACCCCCTTGTCAAGGACGTAAACGCCTACGCATCAAGGGTTTGCGACGAGTGGAAGCGCACGCCCCGGATCCTCCAGGGTTCGCGAACGGCCAAAATCCAGCGGTCCGCCGCTGAATCCCGCTCTAGAGCGATAAATCTGGTCCAGCGCACCCACCCCGGCTAGTCTGCTCTCCGTGATCACTTCCACCCGCTCCGGCCGCCTGCGCCAATCCCTCGCTTTCGGTCTACTGGCGGTGCTGGCTGTGCTGGCCATCATGCTCGCCAGCTCCGGACGGCTGGAGCCGGCGGATTTCACGTTCAACAATGGGGCCGAAGTCTCGACCCTGGACCCGGCGACGGTCAGCGGGGTGCCCGAAGGACGCGTGGTGCGTTTGCTGTTCGAAGGCCTATGCGTGAAGGATTCTAAGACCCTCGAAGCGCTGCCCGGCATGGCCACCTCCTGGGACATCTCTGAAGACGGTGTCACCTACACTTTCCACATGCGCGAGGACGCTCGTTGGACGGACGGCAACCCGGTCACCGCCTACGACTTCGAATTCGCCTGGCGGCGCATGCTCAATCCCTTAACGGCTGCCGAGTACGCTTATCAATTGTGGTACATCGAGGGCGGCAAGGAATACTCGCTCTTCAATGACGAGTTGGAGTACTTCACCGATCTCGGTCTGCACTTCTGGTTGCAGGAACAAGAAGGCGGGCGCGTGCGCGTGGGTGCCGACCATCGCATGCTGGCCGAGCTTGAGCAGGACGCCGCCCTGGCGCTGCAAGTCGACGTGGGCGGCAGGCTCGAATCCGGCGCCATGCTCGTCCGTGGCGGCAACGAGTCTTACGGGCTGCCCTTTGCGGTGAGCGACGCCAAGCTCAATCCCGACCTGTCCAATAACGCCGGAGAGTTGGCCCTCGATCCCTACGGCGACGCCTCCTGGTGTGCGGAGTTTGAAGTGGACTCCAACTTGCTCGCGGGCTTGCGCGAAAGCGGTGCATTGATCTCCGGCAAGCGCTTCCGCGAGACAGTTTTCAACCAGCAGTGGCTCGGGCTGCGGGCCCTCGATGAGAAGCGTTTCGAGGTCACTCTCAAATCGCCGACCCCCTATTTCCTGGCCATCTGCTCCTTCTATCCGGTGTTTCCTGTCTCTCGCGCGAACATTGAAAGCGCTCAAGAGAAGTGGCCGAACAGCTGGGAACTCAAGTGGATGCGACCCGAGAATCTGGTTACGAACGGGCCCTTCAAGATCGTCTTCCGGCGCGTGAATGATCGCATTCGCTTTGAGAAAAACGAGGACTACTGGGACGCGAACAACGTGGCCATGCAAACGGTGGACGCCCTCGCCATCGATCACCTGGGCACCAGCTTGAACCTGTACTTGATGGGCGAGATTGACTGGATCGACCGCCCCATCACCAATGTCATTCCGCGCATGATGCCCCGGGAAGACTTCAACCCGGCGCCCTACTTGGGCTCCTACTTCTATCGCATCAACGTCAACAAGAAGCCGTTCGATGACCCGCGCGTGCGACGTGCTCTGGCGCTCGCCATCGATCGCGAGGCGATTGTCACAAACATCACAAAGGCCGGCGAACAGATCGCCTATGGCTTCGTTCCGCCGGGAATGCAGGGCTACCGCCTGATCGAGATGGAGCACGCGCAAGGTGACACGCCAGAAGCCGTTTTCAACGCTAACCTCAAGCGCGCCAAGCAACTGTTGGCGGAGGCGGGCTTTGGTGAGGGTGGCGCGGACTTCCCAACGTTCGAAATCCACTACAACACCGACCAAACTCACAAGGACATCGCGGAGGTCATTGCCGACGGTTGGAAGCGTCACTTGGGCCTCAATGTCAAGCTGCTCAATCAGGAGTGGAAGGTCTACCTGGACGCCCAAAAATCCCTGGATTACAAGGTCACACGATCGGCTTGGATTGGCGATTACCCCGACCCCAACACCTTCCTCGACATGTTCGTCACAGGCGGCGAAAACAACCGCACGGGCTGGGGCAGCACCGAATACGACGCCCTGATCGCGGCAGCCGCTGCGGAAAGCGACCCCGCCCTGCGCATGCAGCACTTCGCCGCGGCGGAAGCGATCCTGATGGATGAACTACCGATCTTGCCCATCTACTACTACGTCACGCGCAACCTGGTCAACCCGCGCCTGGGCGGGTTCCACGCCAACATCCAGGACGAGCACTTCGGCAAGTTCTGGTACTGGATGAACGACGCCGAACTTGCAGCCAAGCGCGCAGCGCAACCGGCTGACTGGGAAACCGTGATTGCCCCGGGTCCGTCCGAAGGCATGTACTCCCCCGCAGCAAGCCACTAGTCGTGCTGGTCTTTCTCTTTCGCCGTCTGATGTGGTTTATCATCACCCTGTGGGTGGTGGTGACCGTCTCCTTCTTCTTGATGCGCCAGGTACGCGGCGGCCCCTTCGACGGGGAACGCGTCTTGAACGAAGCCATCGAGCGCAACATCAAGGCGCGTTACCACTTGGACTGGCCCCAGTGGAAGCAGTACTTGCAGTACGTGGGCCCGTTCAATCTGGACAAGGACGGTCCCGAATTTCTCGGAGGAGATGGAAGCGATCCCTTCACGGGCATTCTGGTGGGCGACTTCGGCCCTTCGTTCAAGTACCGCGACTTCACGGTCAACGACATCATCGGACAGTCCCTGCCTATTTCTATGTCACTTGGGGTCATCGCCCTCATGTGGGCCCTATTGCTGGGATTGAGTGCAGGCATCGCGTCCGCGCTTTGGCGTGGATCAACCACGGATGTGGTCTTGCGCCTTGCCGCCACCACGGGCATCGCCCTGCCAAACTTCACGGTGGCGGGCTTCCTGGTGATCTTCTTTGTGTTCCTGTTTCCGCTGCTTCCCGTGGCTGGATACGGAACATGGCAGCACCTGATCTTGCCGGGTTTTGCGCTCGGTGCACCCTTCGCCGCATACATCGCCCGCCTGACCCGCACGGGCATGCTTGAAGTGCTTTCCCAAGACTACATTCGCACGGCACACGCCAAGGGCTTGCCTCCGCGCTTGGTGCTCATGCGGCATGCCATCAAGGGCGGCATCTTGCCCGTGGTCAGTTACCTCGGACCGGCCACGGCGGGCATCCTGACCGGCAGCCTCGTGATCGAACGACTCTTCGCTATCCCGGGCACAGGCTCGCACTTTGTCAACAGCGCTCTCAACCGCGACTACACTCTCGCCATGGGCGTGACCATCCTCTACACGGTGCTCGTCTACGGCTTGAACACCCTGGTGGACTTCGCTTACACCTTGCTCGATCCACGCATCGACTTGGAGGAAAGTTGAAGCACAAACATCGGACCTGGGACCTGGGCGGCAAAGCGATCGAAGAGATCGCGCGCGAAGCCAGCCAGTATCGTGGTGAGAGCCTCTGGCAGGATGCCTGGCGCCGCCTGAAAGCCAACCGCACCGCTTGGTGGAGCCTGTTGTTCTTGGGGCTGTTCACGTCGATCTCACTCTTCGCGCCCCTGCTACCCATTCCCTCTCCGGTGCACCTGGACTTGCAACTGGAACCGCAGCCGCCGGTTTGGCCTTGGCAGAGTTTCGGCCAGGGAGGCTTTGCCCCAGAATACTGGGAACTCGGCAGCGTCGATCAAGCGCTGGTCGACGCGCGCCAGTCCATGTTCGGCGACTGGCAAAGCAGTCCATGGTTGGGAACCGATGCGAAGGGGCGCGACATTCTCTCGCGCATCATCTGGGGCAGCCGTACGTCGATCCTGGTAGCACTGGCCGCCACGCTCTGCTCGCTCGCGATCGGCGTCACCTACGGAGCCGTGGCTGGTTTTCTCGGCGGCGCCATCGACAACTTGATGATGCGCGTGGTGGACGTACTCTATTCGATACCGTTCATCTTCCTCGTGATCTTCCTGATCACGATCGTCAACGAGTACCGCACGGAGTTGGAGGACAACTACGGCATCGATCGCGAGACCGTCTTCTACGTCGTCATCGGCGCCATTTATTGGTTGACCATGGCACGCGTGGTCCGGGGACAAGTGCTGGCTCTGCGCAAGAAAGAGTTCATCGAGGCCGCCCGTGTGCTCGGAGCTTCCACGACGCGGATTGTGTTCGTGCACCTGGTGCCCAACGTTCTCTCCATCGTGATCGTCTACCTGACCCTCACGATCCCTGCCGTGATGCTCTTCGAAGCGTTCCTGTCGTTCCTCGGGCTCGGCATCGAACCGCCAAAAGTCTCCTGGGGCTTGTTGGCCGTGGACGGCAGCGAAATGGTCAATCCCGTGCGGTTGTACTGGTGGCTCGTAATCTTTCCCGCCGCTGCAATGGGCTCGACCTTGTTGGCGCTCAACCTCCTCGGCGATGGGCTGCGTGATGCCCTCGACCCCAAGATGCGGGGGAAAGACTGATGAGCTTGCTGGACGTGCGCGACCTCACGGTGCGCTTTGATTCCTTCCACGGCAGCGTGCGCGCCGTGGACCATGTCTCTTTCGAATTGTCCGAGGGGGAAACGCTAGGACTCGTGGGCGAGTCCGGTTCAGGCAAGTCGGTCACGAACCTGGCCATGTTGGGCTTGATCCCCCAACCCCCAGGCGTGATCGAAGCTGGACAGGTGCTGTTCCAGGGAAAGGACCTTTTGACCCTTCCCCCCAAACATCTACAAGCCTTGCGCGGGAACGAGATCTCCATGATCTTTCAGGATCCCATGACGAGCTTGAACCCTCTGCTCACCGTCGGACAGCAATTGCGTGAGGTGCTCGAAATTCACAAAGGTCTCGGCCGCAAGGAAGCGAACAAGCGTTGCGCCCAGGGTTTGGATGACGTGGGAATTCCGTCGCCGATGGAGAGGCTCGAGCAGTACCCCCACGAACTCTCGGGGGGCATGCGTCAGCGCGTGATGATCGCCATGGCTCTGCTCTGCGATCCCAAAGTCCTGATCGCGGACGAGCCCACGACAGCCCTTGATGTGACGATTCAAGCCCAGGTGCTCGAGCTCATGAACGATCTGCAAGAACGTCGCGGAACAGCCATCATCATGATCACGCACGACCTGGGAGTGATCGCAGGTGTGAGCGACCGCGTGCACGTGATGTACGCGGGCAAGTTGGTGGAGACCGGGCCAGTCACCGACCTCTTTCACGCGCCCGCGCACCCCTACACGAAGGGACTCTTGTCCAGCGTTCCGAGTCTCGAATCGGACACCAGCCTCAGTCTCGAGTCCATTCCGGGCAATCCTCCGGATCTGGCTGCGTTGCCCCCAGGATGCGCCTTCGAGCCCCGCTGCTCCGTGGCCAGCGAGCGCTGCACGCAAGCCGTGCCGTCCCTAGATGCTCTGCTTGATCCAACGGCTAGTGGCGCGCGCTTCTCCGCCTGCCCCGCCGAAAACAGGCGTACGAGCCACGCAGGAGCGGACGCGTGAGCGCTGCCCCTCTGCTCGAGGTCACCGACCTCCACAAACACTTTCCCGTGGGTTCCCGCAACCTGTTCGGCAAGCACAAGCAGCTTCTACGCGCAGTCAACGGCGTCAGCTTCACCCTCGAGCGGGGCCAGTGCCTGGGGCTGGTGGGCGAGTCCGGGTGCGGCAAGTCGACCCTGGCGCGCGCCGTGATCGGCCTGCATCCGGCGACCTCCGGCTCCGTGCGCCTCGACGGGGAGGAGTTGGTCGGCTTGCGTCCCAAGCAGTGGCTCCCCTACCGGCGCCGCGTGCAAATGATTTTCCAGGATCCCTACGCCTCCCTCGATCCACGCCAGACGGTCTCCTCGATCTTGACGGAACCCGCCAAAATTCACAGCCTCTCGAAGCCCCGCGAGCGGAAATTGCACGCCATGCAGTTACTCGATGCGGTGGGGCTCAATCCGCGTCACATCAACCGCTACCCCCACGAGTTTTCCGGCGGGCAACGCCAACGCATCGGCATCGCCCGCGCCCTCGCCTTGGAACCAGAACTACTGATTTGTGACGAACCGGTCAGCGCCCTCGACGTGTCGATTCAGGCGCAGATCATCAACTTGCTGGGCGAACTAAAAGAACGCTTTGGCCTCAGCTACCTCTTCATCGCCCATGACTTGGCGGTGGTGCGCCACATCTCTGATACCGTAGCGGTCATGTACCTAGGCCGTGTTGTGGAACAAGCATCGAGGGACGACCTGTTCCGCGACCCGCGGCACCCTTACACCAAAGCCTTGCTCTCCGCCGTGCCGATCGCTGATCCCACAGCCGAGAGTCAGCGCCAGCGCGTGGTGCTCGAAGGGGACGTGCCCTCGCCTCTCAACCCGCCGCCGGGATGCGCTTTCGCGCCGCGCTGCTCGTCGCGTCACGAGGTTGAGGCTGGTCGTTGCGAGCGCGAGGTGCCGCTCTTGGAAAAGAGCGGGACTCGAACCCGTGCCTGCTTCTTGCCCGCAACGGACTGAGGATTAGACGCCGTAAATCGGTCGCAACTTGCCTTCGAGGTAGCTCATCATTGGATCCGCGGAGAGAGGTTTACCGGTCGCCTTCTCGCAAAGCTCCGCGGCAGAGTAACGGCGTCCGTGCACGTGAATTTTCTCGTTGAGCCAGTTGCGTAGGGAGCCGAAATCGCCGTTCTCGATCGACGTCGAAAGGTCTGGAAGCTGCACTTCAATCGTCTCCCAGAGTTGCGCGGCGTAGAGGTTTCCGAGGCAATAGGTGGGGAAGTAGCCCATCAAGCCAAAAGCCCAATGGACGTCTTGCAAGCAACCCTCCGCATCATTGGGGACATCG
>JBLIMI010000062.1:0-10804 GCA_047638655.1 Minisyncoccia bacterium
AACGCCTCTATCTTTCCAGACTCCACGATCTTCGATGTCACGGCCAAGGACATCCAAGACTGTGTGCAGTTGCACGTGACCGCGCCCACTCTGCTTGGCCAGGCCATGTGGAAGCAAGAAGAGGCACGACAGATCGTTCACATGCTCGACTCAAAGGTCACGGGGCCCGACGACGAGCACCACGCTTACCATCTCTCCAAACGCATGCTCGGAGATCTGACAAGGGTCATGGCCAGGGCATTCGCGCCACGCATCGCGGTCAACGCGATAGCACCGGGTCCAGTCTTGCCGGCCGTTCACTCCGATCCATCGCGTTTTGCGGCGCTGGCCTCCAGCGTTCCGATGCAAACCACAGGCCAGCCCACGGATGTTGCCGCTGCGGCCCGCTACTTGTTGGACAGCAGCTTCGTTACTGGGCAAACTCTCTACGTCGACGGAGGCCGACACTTGGAAGGAAATCTCTATGGATAAGATTCACATTGAGGACCTGCACCTGCGGTGCATCATCGGCATTTACCCCGAGGAACGCACAAAGAAACAGGACGTCCTGATTCAGATCACCATTCACGCCGACCTGAGCTCGGCTGGGGCCAGTGATCGGGTAGAGGACACTGTGGATTACAAGGCCATCAAGAACGGGGTGGTTGAGTTCGTCGAAGGATCCGAGTGCATGTTGCTGGAGCGATTGGCCCAAGAGATCGCAACACTGTGCCTCCAAGACCCTGGCGTCGTGCAGGTCGACGTACGCGCAGACAAGCCCGGCGCCCTGCGCTATGCCAAGACCGTGGGCGTCGAGATCTCGCGCACCAAGAAAGACCAAGAGCCCTAGGCCCCGTGCCGACCACGATCTACATCGGTGTGGGCTCCAACCTCGACCCGCAGCGACACGTCCTGCGTGCGCTGTCTGCCCTGCTTGCGACCATGACGGTCGAGGCGAGTTCGACCTTTTATTGGTCCGCAGCACTCGAGCGTCCCGAGCAGGCTAGATTCCTGAATGGGGTCTGGCGTGCCAGCACTGAGCTCAGCCCGCGGACAATCAAATTCGAGGTTCTACGCCCCATCGAGATGGCCCTAGGCCGCGTCCGGGAAGCTGACAAGCATGCTGCCCGCACCATCGACCTCGACCTCTTGATGCACGGGAATTGCACGCTGCAGGAGTCTGATTTGACCCTGCCTGACCCGGAGATACCCTTACGGGCCTTCCTCTGGCAACCTCTACGCGAATTGTTGCCGGAGGGACAGGCCGTGCCCGGACTCGGGCTGACCAGCCGTAAACCTTCTCCGACCCTTGAAGTCGCAAACCAGGTCACCCAGGAATTGCGGCGACTACTGATCCCCTCTCGAAAAACGAACGACTGATGAATATCGAACGTGTGTCCGGACTAGTCCGGGAATTGTTGATCGAGCTGGGCGAGAATCCGGATCGCGAGGGCTTGCTCAAAACCCCTGAGCGCGTCGCCAAGTCAATGGACTTCCTCACCTCGGGTTACCGTGCTGACTTGCCGGAGCTGATCAACGGGGCGATCTTCCAGTCCGAAGCGAACAACATGATCATCGCTAGGGACATCGAGGTCTACTCCATGTGCGAGCACCACATGTTGCCTTTCTTTGGCCGCTGCCATATCGGGTACATCAGCAAGGACAAGGTACTGGGCCTCTCGAAGCTAGCCCGCATCGTGGACTTCCACGCCCGGCGGCTGCAGATCCAAGAGCGCTTGACGTCCGACATCGCGAAGGACATTCAACTGGCCGTTGGCGCACAGGGGGTCGGCGTGGTCATGGAGTGTAAGCATCTCTGCATGATGATGCGAGGCGTCCAAAAGCAAAACTCAGTCATGACCACGTCATCGGTCCTGGGTTGCTTCCGGTCTGACTTGGCCACGCGATCCGAGTTCCACAACTTGATCGGACGCGAGATTCACTGAGCCGTTCGCCAGTGCCTGGAACAGCCTGCGTGAATCAGGAAGAGTGTGCCGCAGGAGCTTCCCCAAGCCCCCGCGACACCAACAACGTATCCGCTCAGGGCAGGGTGCAAACCCAAGCCTCGGTGGTTTGAGGAGATCCTCGCCGGCCATGCCCGACGATGGTCTTCCCATCCGCTGAGACGGCCGTGGCAAAGCCAAGCCCCCAGCTAGACACGTCGATTCCTTCCTGGGCCATGACCTCGTACAGGTTCCGAATGCCATGCACGTCGTCCCAGATGACGGGCACGTTGGTCGCTAGATAGCGCGCCCACCCAACAATGTAGCGCCCGTCCGGTGAGATGTCCGTGGCTTCCGTAATTCCAGTGCTACCGGGCATGTTCGGGAGTTCATGAACTCCATGCTCATCCCAGTAGCACGCGCGGTGATCCACTGTGAACCCGGCGGAGTTGAAGCTCACCGTTCCGTAGCCAACGATGATCGAACCATCCGCATTGGCCGCATTGGCTCGGCTGAAGTGGTACCCACCCGGCAAGTCACCCAAGGAAACGAAGCCATCTGTTTGGTCCCAGCGGAAGGCCGTTACACCTTCTTGATAGGCGCGATAGGCCTCCCCGACGACAACGCTTCCGTCGGCAGACACCCCACGTGCCTCACTCAGCCCTCCTCCTGGAAAGAGGCCGATAGCGCGTCCTTCGATCACCCCATCATCTAGCCAAACGGTGGCTTCTTCAAAGCTATAGAAGCCGACGTAGCCGCCGTGTCGGGTCTGGCCCACGGTCACGCTACCGTCAACATTGGTCGCGGAGGCACTCGCCGAAGAAGTGGCTACTGCCGGCGCGAGGGGCGTGAAGGTATCGATTGGATTCCAGTTGAACCCGGCAGAATTCAGACCATCGAACTTGGTCCTTCCCGCAACGACCCAACCGTCGCCGGAAAGATCGGTTGCCGTTCCACCGGGGCTTCCAAAAGTCAACGGCGGATTTCCAAGGGGTACCATTCCACTGGCGCTGGTCCAGAGGAACCCCATGCCTTCCCCGGGGACACCCGGGCCACGGCCGTTGCCGCAAACGATCCGGCCGTCATCGGAGACTCCGGTGCACTCGCTGAATGGATTGTCGAGCGACAGGAAGCCCAGACCGGTAAAACTTGCGCCCTGACCGAGTGCCGGTGAGACGAGCAAAATAGGAAGCGCGGTACGCAGGACTTGTGTGTAGTTCAATTTCATTGCGGTGCCTCCTACGGCAGTGTGACGCTCCAAGCGCGCCGAGAGTTGTTGAGGTTACCGAAGCCCACGATGGTCTTGCCGTCGGCTGAAATCCCGGTGGGTTGCATGAAAATTTGCCCTGCCCAATCCTGCCATGCGGACAGGTCGACACCTGCCGCTTCAAGGATCGGCATCAATTCGCGCAGCCCGTTAGCAGCGTCCCAAATGACGGGGATGCGGTTGGCGGAACCAGCGATCTGGCCCCAGCCAACGATCACGCTACCGTCTGCGGTCATCGCAGTTGCCTCCGCCAACTGGTGACCATTGACAAATCCAAGATCTGCCATGCCAGCGGCTCGTGTCCAGCGGAACATGCGGTGAATGAAAGGATGGTAGAGCTTGCTGCCCCAGCCG
This sequence comes from Minisyncoccia bacterium, assembly GCA_047638655.1. GTDB lineage: Bacteria > Planctomycetota > UBA1135 > UBA1135 > JABACD01. The sequence continues at coordinate 3,544 of JBLIMI010000062.1, forward strand.
GCGATCGTATCGCCGTCTGTGGAAACGGCCACTGCGCGACTGCGGTCATAGCCGCCTGGTAAGTCACCAACCTCAATCGGTCCGGCACCATTGATCCAGAGCACGGCCATGTACTCACCAATCGAAGTGTTGAGATGCGCCTCACCCACGATCACGCGGCCATCTGCGGAGACGTCGTAAGCTTTGCTCCAAGCACCACTGCCCACAAAGCCGAGAGCCGTGGGCTGTCCGTTCACCCACATCATGGCCTCGGTAAGTTGCACCGGACGGTTGAAAAGGGAGCCCACGTAATTCCCAAATCCGACGACTACAGAGCCGTCGTCGCTGACTCCCATGGCCTCACCGCCCTCAAAACTGGCGGGCATCGGCAGGGATCGCGTGCCCGTCGCGGGAGTCCATCGGAAAGGCTCCTCGTTGTTCCCCCGGGTCGTCGAGCCCACTACGATGGAACCGTTAGGCACCAGAGCACGCACATGACCCCACAAGTTCTTCGTGGCAAAGCCACGCAGCTCGTGGGCGTCAGGCCCGGAACGCCAAAAAGAGGCAGCACGGGCGCTGGCCGTTCGATCGGAACGGGAGTAACCGCCAATCACATTGCCATTGTCCGAGATCGACGTCGCGCCGCATGCGTTCTCCGTGACCTGGGAAATTGCGTTCAGGGTTGTGAGGCTGGCCTGCCAGGCAAATGCCGAAGACGAAGCCAGGATCGCGATGAGGGAGGATGCCGCCAGTCGGACGGCTCTATTTGTTGTTTTCATGAACACTCCAAGGGGTTTGGGTTCAATCGGACCGCGAGATCTCCACTCACCACCGGCCACGGAATTCAGGTATTTTCTGTTTGTGCTTCCAGAGCAGGCCTGGCGGCCTATGTTTCCAGGCACCCCTCCATGGAAGATCCCTCCCCCGAACTGATTTCAGAGGTCTACACGCAGCTACGGCGCTTGGCGGCCCACCGCATGGCTTCAGAGGCGCCTGGTCACACCCTGCAGCCCACCGCCTTGGTGCACGAGGTCTATCTGCGTCTCTCCAAAGACCGCAGCTCCCCCTGGAGTGATCGTGGTCGTCTGTTCGCCGCCGCCTCCCTCGCTATGCGCCGCATTCTGGTGGACCACGCACGCAACCGAAAGTCGCTGCAACGGGGCGGTGACATGCAACGGGTCCCGCTCGACATGGAAGTCTTGGGTGAACACATCGACGCGGATCAAATCCTTGACCTCGACCAAGCCTTGACCGAGTTTGAGACCATTGACCAACGCGCTGCCCAGATCGTCGAGTTGCGTTACTTCGGTGGGTTGTCAGAGGAGGAAATTGCTGCGGCACTGGACATTGCGCCACGCACGGTGAGGCGCGATTGGGTCGGCGCCCGGCTTTGGCTCTTCAATCGAATTCAATCCACCGGAGAAGAAGAATGAGGGCACCTGATCCCGAGGCAGAAGCCACGCGTTGGGCGCTCTTGAAAGAGCTTGTCGGCGATGCCCTGCTGGAAGAGGGTGAGCAGCGCGCAGAGAGCTTGAAGCGAATCTGCAATGAACATCCAGAGCTTCGCAAGGACATCGAAAACTTGGTGCGCCTGGAACCCGAGGCCTCTGGGTTTCTGGAAGGAGCGACCTCCGGGCTGCATCGCGAACCATTGCCGATGCCCGCCATTGGCGCGACCATCGACAGCTATGAGCTCAAGAGCATTGTGGGAATTGGAGGTTCTTCCATTGTCTACGCCGCGGAGCAAGCCGAGCCACGACGGGTGGTCGCTCTCAAAGTCCTGCTTGAGGGGTCGCCCTCTCCTGGCGCCCTGCAACGCTTCGCACTCGAAGCCGAACTGCTGGCCTGTTTGCACCACCCGGCCATCGCCCAGGTGTTTGAAGCGGGAACCAGCGGTAATGGCCGCCCTTGGATCGCCATGGAATTGGTGCAGGAAGCGAAAACCATCACAGACTACGCCGCGGACGCAAAGCTCAATCGCTCTCAGCGCGTAGACCTCATTGTGTCCGTCTGCAGCGCCATCTCCCACGGCCATCGAAGTGGCGTCATCCATCGCGACATTAAGCCCGCAAACGTGCTGGTGGACTGTGATGGACACCCCCGCGTGATCGATTTCGGGGTAGCCAAGCTACAAGGCTCAGATGCCAGCCACTCGCCCACCTTGCCTGGCAGTTTCCTCGGAACACTGACCTACATGAGCCCGGAACAAGCGAGAGGCCAAACTCGAGAGATCGACACGCGCAGCGATGTCTACTCCCTCGGCGTGCTCGCTTACGAACTGCTCTGCGAGCAACTGCCCTACGACTTGAGCGGCCTCTCATTTGCCGCAGCATTGGACTACATTCGCAATCCCTCTCCCACCCGGCCCAGGGAGCACGGAATCGTAGGAGATCTGGAAGCTGTGTTGCTGCACGCCATGGAGGTCGATCCCGATCGCCGCTATGGGAGCGCAGATGATCTGGCCATGGATCTGCGCAATTCGCAACTTGGGGAACCCGTGCGCGCGCGTCCACCGAGCTTCGCTTACTACACCCGCTGTTTCGTGCGGCGCCACCGGTTCAGTGTGCTCTCCTCCGCCATGGTGTTGCTGTTGCTCATCGGGGGAACAATCGGCCTGAGTGTGCAGACGGCCCGCGTCGAGTCCCGTGAGCGTGCACGCGCGGAACAAGTAAAGGACTTCTTGCTCTCCGTGCTTGAACTGGCTGTGCCCCGGGCCGAAGCCGAAGGAGACTGGCCCTTGAGCGCCCTGCTAGAAAATGCAGGTGCGCGCATCGACAAGGAGCTCTCGAACAATCCAAAGGCCGCCTATGAAGTGCACGCAACGGTCGGGAAGACCTGGCGTGACCTCGGCCGCTATGATCGAGCAGAGGTCCACTTGTTGCGAACAGTGGAGTTAGCCAACTCGGCTTGGGGGCCAGGCTCAAGTCAGGTCGGTGTCGCGTGCAACATCTTGGCGGACGTGCTCCTCGACGCAGGCAAGTACACGCAGGCACGATTGAGACTGAACGAAGGTCTCGCCATTTTCCAGAAAGCCCCAGAGTCGCGCATTCCGCAGGCCATGGTCGCCCGCAAGTTAGCGGAAGCCTACCTCGGAGAAGGTGATCTCGCCTCGGCCACGACATGTGCTCGACAGGCCCTCGGAGAGTACCTCGATCTCTTTGGTCCGGATCACGAGGCGACTGCCCGGGGCCGGCAATGCCTGGGACGCATCCTGATTTCTGCAGGACAACCCGAACGCGGGCTCGAACAGTTGGAACTTGCCCTCGCCAGCGACAGCTTGCGACATGGGTCCGATACATTCCCAACAGCACGCATGCGTTTACTGCTCGCGGAGGGTCTGGAGTTGAGCGGACAGCCAGAGCGAGCCAAGGCGGAGAGAGAAGCAGCCCAAGACGTGTTGAAGACTTTGCTGCCTGCCAACCACCCCTTGCTCAGTCGTGACGACACCGCTGGGCAGCCAGGCCGCTGAAGGACGAGTGAAGTCCTAGCTCGTCCCCCACTGGTCATTGAACGCTCTTCAGTACCGGAATTTGGATCGGGTTTCCTCGGGGCAAGAACTCGATCTTCCGCACTTCTGCATCGGATCCGGTGCGCACGCTGGCGCTCACCGGCAAATTCGCTTTGCCTGGCTCAATGCTGAGGGCAAGGATCTCGTCCCCTTCGTTCATTCCAGCCTTCTCTGCAACGCCCCCCTGCACTACTCCAGTGACCCGGCGCGTTTTCAGCGTCGCATCCCAGTCGAAGCCAGCCTCAAACCTGTAGCCGATCGTGCTCTCGAGGACGAAGCCGCTGCCAAGCACATCGCTCGGAAGGACCGCCGTGCTTCCGTCCACGCAAATGGCACGCAAACTAGGAATGATGTCGCTTCCCGTGAACCTGCCAATGCGATCCAACAGGCGCTCGCTGCCGAACCTCATGGGCCCCTCCTGCTCTGCCTCCTGCAACAGAGACCTCATCAGGTCATTGAGTCCTTGACGTCCATTCGACGTCTTGCGAATCGCGTGCTCCACGATCATGGCCATCAACTCTCCGCGCAGGTAGGGTTGTCTTTGGCCGTCCTCTGTGGTCCAGAAGATCTTCGCCAACTTCGACGCGGGTAGGTTGCGCGCGCTGCTCACGTGATAGTCATGCAGCGTGGTGTTGATCCACTCGACATAGGTTTGCTCAGAGATCAGTTCATTCTCGTACAGAATTCGCCGCGCGAAGTATTCCGTGAAGCCTTCCGAGAACCAGTAGTTCTGCTCTTCAGGTTGCCCCATGCGGATGCGAAGACCGTTCCACTCGTGAAAGCACTCGTGCGCCAACAACTTACGAATTTGGGGGCCGACCGGCGAAGACGCACCGATCATCGTGTTGGGTTGCAAGAAGAGCGCAAAGCTATTGGTCAGCCCTGTTCCGCCGAAGGAATATCGAGCGGCCTGTGGATCCCCAACCTGAATAGCGCCAACCCAATAGAACGGCGCACTGTCATCGTCCAGGTAATTGCGCTCGAGGTCGATGATCTCCGCCACCAGATCAGCAAACTCCTCCCCATCAAAAAGCCATTGATCCCCACTGATGGAGAACGCCAACAAACCGCCACGAATTTGGCGCGTGTAAACCTCCAACTCTCCTGCAGCAAACAAGAGGCCGGATAGCCGCTCGCGTGTGAGTTCAGCCTGCAAGTCGTCATCGCCAAGTCCAAGCGAGTGCACGACCTGCCACTGTGCTTCGTAGAACCCTTCAAAGGTCAGCCCTAGCGAAACCAGGTCATCGCCCCCGCCATCTAGTTCAGGCAAGGGAAGGAATACATGGGCGATCGCCTGAAAGAGAGTCTCTTCAAGAATAGGCCTGTAGTGATCAGCGCTGTCGGCAGTCTTGCGCCGCTCGTTGGGAAGCAACGATGCGCCAAAGGTCACTCTCTCGCCAGGCGCGTGCTGCACCGACCACGAGAAGTTGGAGATGGCTTTGACTTGCAGAGGCGAGCCGGATTCACTCGTCGCGCGCGGTTCCACAAGGTCTACCCGATCTATGGGGACACCGCCCCAGTCGGGAGAAACGCTGAACAGTGTTTCCCCATCCTCATCCCCGCGCGCGGTGACTTCAATCTGAAGGCGCAGGGCCGGGTCCTGCTCCAGGATCAACTTCACGCCAAGCTTGGGTACATCCGCTGCCCGCCCGGTGGACCCGCTGACTAGAGCGAACAAGGCGCACAGAGCAGCCAACTGCACGAAGCGGGGAACTCGAAGCATGGGGATCGGAGTCGGGAGGAAGAAACAGGGACGTAGAGTTCTTGGTACGCCTCGAATTGCCCGAGATTTTTCCGAGCAAGAACTCTTACCTGACGGTCAGAGAGTGACCGTCAGCGAAATCGAATTCGACCAATTGTAGTTGGCGCTGTTGCAACTAAAGGCAGCCGGATCGCGGTAGTACGCCATCAAGTTTAGGCTCGTGCCCACCGTCCACGCATTGGAGGAAATAAATCCGGCGCCACCCCAACTCGCGTCGCCGCCGGTTCCAGTCGTGCGAAAACCCAGACGCGACATTGGGCCCGTAAGGCATGAGATGCCAGTCCCGGAAACCCAGGGAGTCACGGCCCAATTACCGCGGGCTAGTATCGTAAGTTCGCCGGCGGGCACACCACTCACGTGAACCAACAGGTCGTCTTGCAAGAGGCTGTCGCTTCCGCCAACAGAGATCGACGCGCCAGCTCCAACACTGTTGGCGCATCCCGCGCCCGGGCTTCCGTAGTTAAAACAAGGGCACCACAAATCTGGAGCGCCGTCGCCATCCAGGTCATGCCCGGTGCTCTGGTCGCACCCCACGCTGTAATTCAGTGAGGGCATCAAGGTGATTTTCACGTTGTCGAGAGCCCATCCCGGCCTGGAACTGGGAGCTGCCACATGCTGGCGAAATTCTAGCCCGACCCAATCATAGGGCGCCTGAAAGTGCGCCAGCGCGCTGGCGGGCACCGTGGTCTGAAAGTGAGTCCAGACGCCCTGCACCATATTTGTGGTGTCAGAAGCCAAGGCCACCGGGTGGGGCGCCCCAACCATCCAACTTGCCAAACGAACCTTGGCGTGGTCACCACCGGCGGAATTGATGTCGAGGTAGTAGTCGAATTCGATCTCGTAACTTCCCGACACGATGACCGGAATACTGGATGCCAAGAGGCGCGTGCCGCCGGTGATTCCACAGGTGCCTCCGGTCCAGTACTCGTCGTTGCACAGCAACTGGTGACCGATGATGCCAGAGGAGGCCGGGGGTGAAGGCATGCAACTATTTGTGACCGCGAAACCCGTGTACCAATCCGTGGGGAGACTGCCGATCGCAGCCCAGCCCAGGGGGCGCGCAGGGGGAACGAGGGCATCGAAGTCCTCGTCAACAATGATCTGTTGGCAAAATCCAGGAACTCCCATTGAACTGAGAGCGAGAACTCCAAATAGGGCGAGCTGGCATTGGCCTAGGTTCATTTGGGGTGCGAGGGTTGTGGTGGGCGTGGTCAGTGGAGCTGGGCGGTCCGGCAGAGACTCTTGCTCGAAACACAAGCGGAACAATTACGCACGAAGCTAAGTCTGAGGGCAGCCCCTCTCCCGGCCCTTAGTGTAGCTCTTACGGTCAGTTGGGGGGGCCTGTCCCTGTCAGATCCACGCTCGAGGGCCAACATCTGGTAGCCTCCAAGCTGCACTGCCCGTGAGGATTCACGCTGCGACCGGCATTGTCTGACTGAATTCAATTCAGCCTGCGGAATAATCGCGACTCGAATCCAAACAATTGACCATTGAGCCGTAGGGAGCGAATCTACCCACGGATCTCACCACTCCTGTCTCACCAGCGTCCGGTACCTCTACAGACATGATCTCAAGCGTCCTTCTCAGCATCCTGGCGACACCCTTCGCAACAGGGCTGCCTGCATCACCCGCATCAATGCTCACTGCGCCGAGCCAGCCCAATGCCATCTTGCAAGATGAGCAGGAGGAGATCGACGCACCCCAGGAAATTGCAGCCGCCGGCGACGATATCGAGAAGGTTCTCGAGCTCGCTCGCACATGGAAGACAGACGGCAAGTCGAAGGAGGCCAAGCTCGCCTTCACGCGAGCCGTGGAGCTCGATGACGCCAACGAGGAAGCCCACAAGGGCCTGCGCCATCACTTCTACGACAGCCAGTGGTTCACCAGCTACTCGGCCATGTCCAAGTACCGCCGGGAAGAGACCAAGCGCAAAGCCGACGAGGGATTCTCTCGCCTCGGCGATGACTGGGTGCTGACCGCAGACCTGCCCTTCCTGCGCATGGGTTGGACCA